>JAFQKM010000207.1 GCA_017396925.1 Clostridia bacterium | reverse complement strand
TACGGCCATTCACTGAACCCAAAATAAAAGCCACCTTTTATCCGAGGGATGAAAGGTGGCTTTTTCTGTCGGTTATTTTTGAAGGAGCTGCTGCAGTTCGTCTTCGTTCAGCGGTCGGTCGAGCTCCAATGCAAGGGCAAAAAGCTTGCGCCAGAGGGCCTTGCGTACGGCAGGGTCTTTTATTTCAGCGCCGATACGGGGCCGCAGGGCCTCCAGCCAGGAGAGGATCTCGTCGATATGCGTGCCGAGAAGTTCTTCCAGGCGATCGCGAATCATGACCGCGGCGGTCGGGCTGGCACCGCCGGTGGAGATGCCTGCGGTCAGCTTTTCGGTGGCCAGCACGGCAGGAAAGATGAAATCGCAGAAGTCGCGGTCGTCTACGGCATTGACCGGAATGTGCTGTTCGCGGCAGCAGAGGGCCGTACGGCGGTTGGCCTGGCGGTCTTCTTCGGCAGCGATGACCAGATCGGGTCGCGGATCCAGCAGGGCGGGGGCGAATCTGTCGGTACAGTGCAGCCGGGCACCGAAGGGGGCCAGCTTCCGCTGCTTTTCGATTGCCTTGGGGCCGCTGCCGCAGATCAGGATCCTGCGATCCTGCAGGTCGGCAAAAAAGGGAAAGTAGGCCATGATCTGCCTCTTATTCCATATGATCGCTCAGCAGAGCTTCCAGCTTTTCGTAGGCTTCGCCCCAGCGTGCGTTGGGCTTGAAGTTATAAAGCATCTTGTCCATAAAGAAAACGCGGTCGTTCTGAATGGCCGAAAGGTGGCTCCATGCAGGGTTTTCGGCAAACATGGCGTCGATATTGGCCTCGGCCTTGGAAACGTCGTCGCCCAGCGGCACAACAAAGATCATATCGGGGTCGAGAGCAATGATGCTCTCTACATTGAGCTCTTCCAGCAGCATGGCGTCGCTGTCGGCAATGTTGTGGCAGCCGAGAGAGGCCAGCATTTCACCAAGGACATTGTTTTTGCTGTTTTTGGCACGGATACTGGCCGAAGAGGCGCGGAGCAGCAGGATCGAGGGGGCTTCGTGCCCTTCCAGACGCTGTTTGCTCTGGGCAACGACCTCTTCGATATGTGCCTGAACATCCAAACCGTTCTGCTTGTAAAGATCCTCGCGGCCGGTGATGTCGGTGCAGATCTTCAGCATATGCAGGTAATCGTCAAAATCAGATACGTCAAAGTAAGCGGTGGAGATACCGGCCTTTTCGAGGGTTTCCATCATTTCCAGATTGGCGTCGGTGTTGGCGCTGGCAATGACGAAATCGGGCTCGGCCGAGAAGAGGCGCTCGAGATCGACCTCCTTGGTCATGCCCAGATTGACGGTATCTTCGGCCAGATCGAGGCCGAAATCCTCCCATGCATCATCGGCAGTAGCGCAGATATCGCCGCCGGCCAGCATCCAGACTTCGGCAAAGCTGCCCAGCAGGGAAGCGACGCGGGCGGGCTGTTCGACGGTAACGGTACGGCCCAGGTCGTCTTCAAATGTATAGGCTTCGGGTTCGGCCGTGTTCTCCGACGAGATCTCTTCCTGCGGATCGGCCGATTCCTGTACAGGCTGCTGGCAGCCGCTCAGCAGAAGCAGCAGAGCCATAAGCAAAGATAAACATGAAGTATTAGCTTTTACTTTCAAAATAAATCCTCCTAATAAGTTTTATATTATCTTGCTCCGTTACTATAGCATAGGATATAGGGTTTGTCAAATATATAGGGTCGGCAGATTTCTTTTGACAGAAGGGCCGGCCTGCGGTATGCTATATCCGAACGTCATTTGCAACTATATTATATATATCGGTGAATCTGAATGGATCCATATACAAAAGAAAATTATGCTGCCCTGCCGGAGCTTCTGCTGCCCTGGTATCGGCAGAACAGGCGGGATCTGCCATGGCGGCGTGATCGGGAGCCATATCATGTCTGGGTTTCCGAGATCATGCTGCAGCAGACCCGTGTGGAGGCCGTTATCGGCTATTACAACCGATTTCTGCAGGTGCTGCCCGATATCCGGGCGCTGGCTGAGGCCGACCCCGAGCAGCTGCATAAGCTATGGGAGGGCCTGGGGTATTACTCCCGTGTCCGCAATCTGCAGAAGGCGGCGCAGCAGGTGATGGCCGATCATGGCGGCATTTTCCCCAATACCCATGCCGCGATCCGCGAGCTGGCCGGCGTCGGCCCCTATACAGCCGGTGCGATCGCTTCGATCTGCTTTGAACTGCCCAAAGCTGCTGTTGACGGCAATGTTCTGCGCATCCTGTCCCGCATCATGGCCGACGAGCGGCCCATCGATAAGCAGTCGACCAAAGATGCCATGGCAGCCGCGCTGGAAGAGATCTATCCCATCGGCAGCTGCGGTGATTTCACTCAGGCGCTGATGGAGCTGGGGGCCACCGTCTGCACGCCGCGCGGCCCGAAATGCGAAGCCTGCCCCGCGCGTGCCGTCTGTCGCGCGTATGCCCAGGGAAGGGCAGGGGAGTTTCCGGTGAAAAGCCCCAAAAAGGATAAACGCATCGAGCAGAAAACCGTGCTGATCCTTGATTGCGGCGGCGAGATCGCCCTCTGCAAGCGGCCAGATACGGGGCTGCTTGCCGGTTTGTGGGAGCTGCCCAATGTACCCGGCCATCTGGAGGCCGAGGCAGCCATGGCGGAAGCTGCGCGTATGGGGGCCGAGCCCGATCGCCCCGACTGGATGGTCGAGCGCAGCCATATCTTTACCCACATCCGCTGGGAGATGCGCGCATGGCGCATCTTATGCACCCGAAAGGCGCCTGAACTGGTCTGGGCCGGCCCGGAAGAGCTGCGGGAGAAATACGCGCTGCCCACGGCCTTCCGCCAGTTTTTCGACATCGGGGCAGAAAAATAGAAAGTCCGTTTTATCGTACACTTGACAAGATATACTATAGCCAACCTAAGAAAGGCAGGTATATCGTATGCAGGATTATCGTATCGTCAATGTACGCGGACATATTGAAGTTTTTGACAGCTGGGGGCAGTTCATCCTCAGCGCCGATAATGAAAGCGAAGCTCTCTGTGAGCTTGATATGATGATGGAGGAATAATTTTGGATATCCTGTCTGTCCTGGCAAGCGAGCTGGGCATCAAAGCATCGCAGGTTTCCAGCGCCGTCGAGCTGCTGGATGCCGGCAATACCGTTCCGTTTATCTCCCGTTACCGCAAGGAGGCTACCGGCCATCTGAGCGACGAGGTCCTGCGCAAGCTGGAAGAGCGCCTTAATGCCCTCCGTGCGCTGGAAGCACGCAAGGAAGATGTAAAGCGTCTGCTGGCCGAACAGGGCAATCTCAATCCCGAACTGGAAGCTGCACTGGCCAAGGCACAGACCCTGGCCGAGATCGAAGATATTTACCGTCCCTACCGTCCCAAGCGCCGCACCCGCGCTTCCATGGCCAAAGAGAAGGGGCTGCAGCCGTTGGCCGAGTTTCTGCTGGCCCGCGGCAAGGCACAGGTCGAAGCCGAAGCACAGAAGTATGTTTCGGAAGAAAAGGGGGTCGCCGATGTACAGGCCGCCCTGCAGGGGGCTATGGATATTCTGGCCGAGCAGGTTTCCGACGATGCCGATGTGCGCCGCTGGATCCGTGATGTGTCCGAGCGCAAGGCCATGATCGTCACCAAGGCCAAAACCGAAGAGGATTCGGTCTACCGCCTGTATTACGACTACAGCGAGCCGGTGGGCAAGATTCCTTCCCATCGCATTCTGGCCATCAATCGTGGCGAGAGCGAGGGCATCCTGTCGGTCAGGCTGGCCATGGAAGAGGAGGAGATCCTCACATGGCTGCACAATCGCTATATCAAAGGCGCGGCCAGCCCCTGCGACGCCTATCTGACCGAAATGCTGGCCGACAGCTACAGCCGTCTGATCGCCCCTTCGATCGCCACCGAACTGCGCAATGCAGCAACCGAGCGCGGCGAAGAGCGCGCCATCGAGGTCTTCGGCCAGAACCTGAAGGGCCTGCTGATGACCCCGCCCGTCAAGGGCAAAATCGTTATGGGTTTCGACCCTGCTTACCGTACCGGCTGTAAGATCGCCGTCGTCGACAGTAAAGGTGATGTGCTTGACACCGCCGTTGTTTACCCCACAGTGCCCCATAATAAGACGATTGAGGCCCGCCGCGTGCTTTCCGGCCTGATCAAAAAGCATGGCGTTGAAGTCATTTCCATCGGCAATGGCACCGCCTCCAAGGAAAGCGAGATTTTTGTGGCCGATATGATCCGCGACCTGGGCCTGAAGGTCAGTTATATCGTGGTCAGCGAGGCAGGTGCATCGGTCTATTCGGCCTCCGAGCTGGGCACAAAGGAGTTCCCACAGTTTGATGTTTCGCTGCGCAGCGCCGTATCGATCGCGCGCCGCCTGCAGGATCCTATGGCCGAACTGGTCAAGATCGAACCCAAGGCCATCGGCGTCGGCCAGTATCAGCACGACCTCAACCCCAAGCACCTGGATGCGGCGCTGGGTGGTGTTGTCGAAAGCTGTGTTTCCTCGGTCGGTGTCGATATCAATACGGCATCGCCGGCACTGCTCAGCCATATTGCCGGCATCAACAGCAAGACAGCCCAGAATATCTGCGACTACCGCAGCGAAAACGGCCTTTTCCGCAGCCGCAAGGAGATCAAAAAGGTCAAGGGTATCGGCGAAAAGGCCTTCGTTCAGTGCAGCGGCTTTCTGCGTGTGCCCGAAAGCGCCGAGCTGCTGGACAATACAGCCGTTCACCCCGAATCCTATGCCGCCGCCAAAGCGCTGCTGAAGGAGCTGGGGCTGACCGAAAAGCAGATTCTGAAGGATGCTTCCTGCCTGAATGACGCCCTTGGGAATCGCAAGCCCGGTGAACTGGCCGAAAAGCTGGAGATCGGCAAGGCTACACTGCTGGATATCCTTTCCGAGCTGCAGAAGCCGGGCCGCGATATCCGCGACGAACTGCCCCAGCCCATTCTCAAGAGCGAAGTTATGGACATCTCTCAGCTCAAGGCAGGCATGGAACTGGTGGGTACCGTGCGTAATGTAGCCGATTTTGGCGCATTTGTTGATATTGGCGTCCATCAGGACGGTCTGGTGCATATCAGCAAGCTCTCCCGTAAGTTTATCAAAAAGGCATCGGACGCTGTTTCGGTGGGCGAGATCCTGACCGTGCGCGTCATCGATGTGGATGTACAGAAGAAACGCATCTCGCTCGAGCGCGTTTTTGACAAATAAACAGGTATAAAACCGGCCCTCCTCTCGTATGCTGAACCAGAGGAGGGCTTTTTTATGACCGGTAATTACAAAGAAAAGATCTATCATGGCATCAGTCTGTTCTGTATCGTCCTGTGCATCTGGCTGATCGGACAGGTGGCTGCCGATGAACTGTTCGGAAAAGAAAAAGCACATCACGAACATCGGCCGCCCATGCAGTTTCATAGCGGAGAGCAGGCGGAGAGGCCGGAACAGGGCGCGGGCACTGCCCTCGATGAAGCGCGCATCGAAGCCGAACTGCGCAAATATATCCCCGAAGAACTTCCGTTGGAAGAACTGGAGGTGGAGATCCGGCCGGGCGGCAGGCTGAAGCTGGAAGCCGAAGTGAAAAAACAGGCGCTGATGGATTATCTGACGGAACTGGATATGGAGCTGCCGGGACAGGGGGCAGCATCGCTGCTGCTGCCCGACGATCTGCGGTTTTCGGCCGGAATGACCTGCACACTGGATACCGAGAGTGGTCTTGTGGCTGTGACGCCCGATGAAATGACCCTGGCCGGCAAAGCCATCGGCACCGATACTTTGCCGCAGACCTTCTGGGATGGTCTGGGACAGGCGGTCAGCCGCCTGCTGCTGGCGGAAAACGGCGCCTTCAGCACGGTTACATTCGGGGAAGGAACGGTATATCTGCAGTGAAACAGGCACCCTTCGGGGTGCTTTTCTTTTATAAAAGCAGAGCGCAAAAGCAGAGGTGCGTCAGGCTATACGAAAGCAAGAGAAAGTTTTTGTGAAATAAAGCTAAAAATTCCGTTTTGTGCCGATAAGTCTATTTTCAAATTGAATAAATTGTGTTAAAATATTGTGACATCCGAATGAAGAATGTTTTTTGAGGAGAGAGAATATGGAGTGTGTACTGGAAGTCGCAAGAACCAAAGAGGGCGATTATTATTTTAAGGTCGTCGGCGAGGACAAGCAGGTCCTGGCACAGAGCGGCGAGTTTGAAACACTGATCACCTGCAAGCGTGCCATTCATGCCCTTTGCCAGTGCGTCAAGGCGCCGGTATTTGAGGCTGAAGAGGGCGCTTTCTGGAGCGGCGGCGCCGTTTATGAGATCTACGAGACCGAAGGCCGATATACCTTCCTGCTCAAGGGCGATTACGGCGAGGTTCTGGCCTATGGCAAGATTTTCGGCAATATGCGTACCTGCCGCAGCGCCATTACAGCCATGGTCCATATGGATCTGGACCACGAAACAGAATTTGAAGTTTTTTAAGTTTTTGCTTAAAAGAAAAAGAAGAAAAGAGAGGGAAGAATCTTGGAAACTTCACAGAATGAGAAGCAGCTGCCTAAGCTGTGGAGCTTTATCTTTATCCGTGTCGGCATTGTAACCGCCCTGATGGGCATTGCCACACAGATGTTTATTTCCGCCTTTCCGCAGTATCTGAATCAGCTGGGCTTCAGCGCCACCAATATGGGCCTTGTTGCCTCCGGCTATACGGTCTGCGCCATGATCATGCGTGTTTTTGCCGGCGTGCTGATCGATAAGAAGGGCAGAAGAGTTATGTGCCTGCTGGGCCTCGCGCTGTTTACGGCGCCTGTACTGGGCCTGATGGGTGCAACCACCGTTGTTATGATCGTTGCACTGCGCTTTACGCAGGGCTTTGGTGCGTCGCTGGGTAATCTGGCCGTCGGCACCATGGCGCCCGATGTTCTGCCCAAGGAACGCCTGGGCGAAGGTGTTGCCTATTTTGGCCTGTTCAATTCGCTGGCAACTGCCATCGGTCCGGCCATCGGCATCAAGCTGGTCACCGGTTCCAACCCCAGAATCTTCTTCATGACCTCCTTTGTCATGGGCCTGGCTGCCATGTTCGTTGCATCGACGGTCAACTATGAGAAGAAGGGCAAGAAGGCCGACAGTAAGAGCGACGCCCCCGAGCTGACCCCCGAGGAAGCCGAGGCCGAGCGTCTGGCACAGGCCGAAGAGCAGGCCAATGCCCAGCGCTGCTTCATCTGGCGTTTCTTCGACAAGCGTGCCGTTCCCGCGGCCATCGTTACCATTCTGGTCACCATTTCCACCGTTTCGATCACCACGTTCGTCACACCTTACGGTATCGAGATCGGCCTTTCCAGCATCGGTACCTTCTTTACCGCACAGGCCATCACCATGATTTTTGCCCGTTTGGCTTCGGGCAAGCTGCAGAGAAGGCTCGGCCGTTTCAAGACCATGATCCTCGGTCTGTTCTGCGATATCATTGCCCTTATCCTGCTGGCCACCATGACCAACAACATGATGATGTATGCGGCAGCCATCATGCGCGGCTGGGGCGGCGGTATCTATTTCCCCTTGCTCAACGTCCTGTCGGTTGAAAATGCTTCCCGCAGCGGCCGCGGCAAGGCGGTTTCCACCTATTATGCAGCCTACGACTTGGGCGCCGGCATCGGCGCCGCCATCTGGGGCGTTGTTGCCGATATGTTCGGCAAGGTCAGCATGGCAGCCGGCTACCGTGCCCTGTTTGCAGGCGCAGCACTGTTCTATATCGTCATCGTTCCCGCGACCTTTAAGTTCTTGGGTAAGGTCGATCAGCCCCGTAAGAGTTGATCCCGCTTTAAATCTATAAACAGGAGGGCGTTTTCCATGCCTGCACATGAGTCGAATAAGCAACCGCGTCTCTGGACGAATATTTTCATCCGTGTCGGTATCGTTACGGCGCTGGCCGGTGTCTGCCGCCAGATGTATATGTCGGCCTTTCCCCAGTATCTGGCCGACAGCGGCTTCTCGGCCACCCAGATGGGTCTGGTCGCTTCGGGTTATACCATC
>JAFQKM010000206.1 GCA_017396925.1 Clostridia bacterium | reverse complement strand
GTCGAGGGCAGCTCCACCGAGTTCCGCGGCGGCAACACCCGCCTGGTTTCCTCCGACGTCCTGCGCTACATCCGCAGAAACGGCCTCTACGGCCTGGGAGAATAACCGTGAAACGCAAGGTATGGGATTACGACAGCCTGTGCGCAGCCGTTCGCCCCTATCTGAAGGAGCGGCGCTATGTTCACACGCTGGGCTGCTGCGAAATGGCCCTCGCGCTGGCCGAGCGCTGGGGCTGCGACCGGCAGGATGTTATGGAAGCGGCACTGGTTCACGACATTACCAAGAAGCTTTCTGACGAAGAGCAATTGCAATTATGCGCAAAGTATGGCATAATCAATAAATACGGCAAAGATGAGCTGGGAAATCTCATCCACGCCGAAACGGCAGCCGCCCTGGCTGCAGACCTCTTCGGGATGCCGCCCCATGTTGTGCGGGCTGTGGCTTCCCACACCCTCGGCAACGAGGACATGACCCTTCTCGACAAGATCGTCTATCTGTCCGACGCCATCGAGAAGGGGAGGGACTATCCGGGCGTCGAGGACCTGCGCAGGCTGGCCTTCGAGGATCTGGACCGCGCGGTATGCATGAGCATCCGCAGCACCCTCCGCAATATTGAAGAAAAAGGCGGCATCCCCAACGAGCGGAGCCTGCTGGCCCTGCAGGGGATCGAGCGCGCCTTATACGAACAGGAGAATATTATGAACGAGAACAACAGAACACAGGCTGTCGATCTGACACCCGAGCAGCTGATGCAGGAGATCGTCAAGATCGCCGACAGCCGCAAGGCCAAGGATCTGCGTGCCCTGCATGTCACCGAGCAGACCACACTGGCCGACTATCTGGTTATCATGACCGGTACCTCCACCACACATCTGCGCGCCCTGGCCGACGAGATCGAGTATCAGATGAAGGAAAAGTTCGGCATTTATCCCCATCATGTTGAGGGTGTTTCCTCCACATGGACCCTGCTGGACTATACATCGGTCGTTGTCAACGTCTTTATGGAAGAATCCCGCGAGACCTATGACCTCGAGCGCAAGTGGGGCGACGGCCTGCCCGTCGATCTGTCGGCACTGCTGACCGCCGAATAATTCAAAGCGGCAAAACAAGTCTTTTTTAAAGAGAGTTCTATATTACAACAATATAAGGAAGTGTATTTTTGTGAAATACGATTTCAAAGGCATTGAAGCCAAGTGGCAGCAGAGATGGGACGATGAAAAGTCCTTCAAGACACTGGACGACTATTCGATGCCCAAGTACTATGCTCTGGTAGAGTTCCCCTATCCCTCGGGCGCCGGCCTGCACGTCGGCCATCCCCGTTCCTACACCGCGCTGGACATCGTTGCCAGAAAGCGCCGTATGCAGGGCTATAACGTCCTGTATCCCATGGGCTGGGATGCTTTCGGCCTGCCCACCGAGAACTTTGCCATCAAGAACCACATCCATCCCGAGATCGTTACCGAGCGCAACGTTGCCCGCTTTAAGAGCCAGCTCAAGATGATCGGCCTGTCCTTCGACTGGGACCGCGAGGTCAACACCACCGATCCCGGCTACTTCAAGTGGACCCAGTGGATCTTCCAGCAGCTCTTCAAGAAGGGCCTGGCCTATAAGTCCACCATGCCCGTTAACTGGTGTACCTCCTGCAAGTGCGTTCTGGCCAACGAAGAGGTTGTCAACGGCGTCTGCGAGCGCTGCGGCAGCGAGGTCGTCCGCAAGGAGAAGAGCCAGTGGATGCTGGCCATCACCAAGTATGCCCAGCGCCTGATCGACGATCTGGAGCTGGTCGATTATGTCGACCGCGTCAAGACCCAGCAGAAGAACTGGATCGGCCGTTCCACCGGCGCCGAGGTCGAGTTTGCCACCACCGAAGGCGATACCCTGAAGATCTATACCACACGTCCCGACACCCTGTTCGGTGCCACCTACATGGTCATGTCGCCCGAGCATCCCTATATCGAGCAGTGGAAGGACAAGCTGGCCAACTATAATGCCGTTGTCGAATATCGCGAGGCTGCTGCCCGCAAGTCCGACTTCGAGCGTACCGAAATGGCCAAGGACAAGACCGGCGTTCAGCTGGACGGCGTCCGCGCCATCAACCCCGTCACCGGCAACGAGATTCCCATCTTCGTTTCCGACTACGTCCTCATGGGCTACGGCACCGGCGCCATCATGGCGGTTCCCGGCCACGATACCCGCGACTGGGAGTTTGCCAAGAAGTTCGGCTGCCCCATCATCGAGGTCGTCAAGGGCGGCAATGTTGAAGAAGAAGCCTTCACCGACTGCGAGACCGGCGTTATGGTCAACTCGGGCTTCCTCGACGGCAAGACCGTTGAAGAGGCCAAGGTCGCCATCGTCGAATGGCTGAAGGAGACCGGCAAGGGCGAGCCCAAGGTCAACTTCAAGCTGCGCGACTGGGTCTTCTCCCGCCAGCGCTACTGGGGCGAGCCCATTCCTCTGGTCTACTGCGAGAAGTGCGGCTGGGTTCCCATCCCCGAGGAAGAGCTGCCTCTGCGTCTGCCTGAGGTCGAGAGCTACGAGCCCACCGACAACGGCGAATCCCCCCTGGCCAAGTGCGAGGATTGGATCCAGACCACATGCCCCCATTGTGGCGCACCTGCAAGACGCGAGACCGATACAATGCCTCAGTGGGCCGGCTCCAGCTGGTATTTCCTGCGCTATATGGATCCCCACAACGACAAGGCCCTGGCTTCCAAGGAAGCCCTCGAATACTGGGGCATGGTCGACTGGTACAACGGCGGCATGGAGCACACCACCCTGCATCTGCTGTACAGCCGTTTCTGGCATAAGTTCCTCTACGACATCGGCGTTGTTCCCAATCCCGAACCCTACGCCATGCGTACAAGCCACGGCATGATCCTCGGCGGCAACGGCGAGAAGATGAGCAAGAGCCGCGGCAACGTCGTCAACCCCGACGATATCATCAACACCTACGGCGCCGACACCATGCGTCTCTACGAGATGTTCATCGGCGACTTTGAAAAGGCCGCTCCCTGGAAGCAGGATTCCATCAAGGGCTGCAGCCGTTTCCTCGAGCGTATCTGCGCTATGCGCGACAATGTCGCTCCCGGCACAGAATACAGCCAGAAGAACGAGGTCGAGATCCACAAGACCATCAAGAAGGTTTCGCAGGATATCGAGAACCTCAAGTTCAACACCGCCATCGCCGCGCTGATGAGCCTGCTGAATACCTTTGCAGACAACGGCGTCAACGAGGCCGAGTATCTGACCTTCCTGGCTCTGCTCGATCCCTTTGCACCCCACCTGGCCGAAGAACTGGCCGAGTCCCTCGGCGTTACCGGCACCATGGTTCGTTACCCCTGGCCCCAGTACGATGAAGCCAAGACCGTCGAAGCCAATGTCAACATGGCTGTTCAGGTCAACGGCAAGCTGCGCGGCGTCGTTTCGCTGCCTCTGGGCTGCGACGACGAGACAGCCAAGGCCGCAGCCCTCGAAGAAGAGAAGGTCAAGGCTGCCGTTGCCGGCATGAACATCGTCAAGATCATCGTTGTAAAAAATAAGATCATCAATATTGTCGTAAAGCCGTAAAAAAGACTTGACACAAGACACGTTTCGGAATATAATGTATCTTGTTAATTAAGTGTGTTTTTAGGTTTGATTCACGGAGGGAGGGAAATAGAATGTCTGAGATTCGTGTTAAGGCTGATGAATCGCTGGACAGCGCACTGAGACGCTTCAAGCGTTCCTGCGCAAAGTCGGGTGTGCTCTCCGAGCTCCGTAAGCGTGAACACTATGAAAGCCCCAGCGTAAAGCGCCGCAAGAAGAGTGAAGCTGCAAGAGCTAAGAAGAAGATGTACAGATAAGTCTGTGTCATCTCACACCTACACCTAAATGCCATAAAGGCCGTCCTTCGGGGCGGCCTTTTCTGTTGTCCCCAGAAAATGTTCCATTTTCCGGGGGCCCCTCAAGTTTCATAGATTTTGGTCGGCGAAGCCTTCCAAAATCGACGCCGAACGATCGGCGCGGCGCAGAAGCGCCGAAAATGTTCCATTTTCCGGGGACCCCTCAAGTTTCGTCGATTCTTTTGAGAAAAACAGTATTTATGGATGCAGAAGATCGAAAAACATGGTATACTTATTTTATCTGAGGTATTTTGGATACCTGTATCGTAAAAACGAGAAAAACATAGAATGATTGAAAAAGGAAGATTGAATTATGGACCGTAATACACAGCTGATGAAGATGATCCGCAGCGTCGTCGTTCCCGCCACCGGATGTACCGAGCCCGTTGCCATTGCCCTCAATGCCTCCAAGGCCAGAGCTGAGCTCAAGGGCGCCCTCAAGAGCGCCAGGGTCAAGCTGGACATCTGCCTGCTGAAGAATGCCATGGGCGTTGCCATTCC
>JAFQKM010000205.1 GCA_017396925.1 Clostridia bacterium | reverse complement strand
GGCCAGATTGACCAGCGTGCTCTTGCCTGCGCCGGTCTCGCCGACGATGGCGACATTGGTGCCGGCCGGAATATCCAGCGAAAAATCTTCCAGAATATAATCGCCGCCGTCGGGGTATCTGAACCATACATTCTTAAACTCGATATGGCCCTCGATGGGCTCCCAGTTTTCCTTTTTCGGCTCGAAGGCATCGCCGTATCTGGCCACGACTTCGGGGGTATCCTCGATCAGGCAGGGCTGCTCGAGCAGAGCACAGACACGCTCGATGTTGACCTGCGCCGAAATGATCTCGGAAAAGACGCGCGCCGTCGAACGGATGGGTTCGAGCATAGCCAGAGAATAGCTGACGAACAAGGACAGGGTACCAAAGGCGATGACCTCGTCCATGACCATATAGCCGCCCTTCATCAGAACAAGGGCAACCGCCGTCGAGCTCAGGCCGGTGACGATGGGCAGGAAGAGGGCACTCAGCTTGGCCGAGCGGAAGTTGGCGCGGTACATCTCGCCCGTCAGCTCTTCAAACTCGCCCGAGATGCGGTCTTCGATAACCAGCGTCTTGGAGGTCTTGGCGCCTGTGATACCTTCGTTATAGGCGCCGGTCAGCTTGGAGTTGACCGTGCGGATGTTGCGGTTGGCCTCCAGAATACGGCTCTGGAAAAAGAAGGTGGCCAGCGCGATGGGTGGTACAACGGCCAGAACGATGAGGGCCAGGCCGGCATTGACGGTAAACATCGAACCGAAGGCGATCAGAATATAGGCGATCGACCAGAACATATCCTCCAGGCCCCAGGCGATCAGGGCGGCGATACGGTTGGTATCGCTCATGACGCGGGCCAGAATGTAACCGACCGGCGTGGTATTGTAATAAGAAAGAGAGAGCTTCTGCAAATGGACAAAGCAGGCCCGCTTCATATCGCGGCCCAGGCCCATCTCAACAACGATCGACTGTTTGGAGAAGATCAGCGTCGAGGCCGACGACAGGGCGATGGCGGTCAGATAGGCCAGCATAAAGGGCTTGAGGCCATCGATGGTGCCGGCAACAATGAAGTTGTCGACGGCGTAGCTCTGAAACAGCGGCAGAATAACATCGATCAGCGCTGCAAAAACCATCAGGCTCATGATGATGGCCAGATTGCGGAAATAAGGTCTGACAAAGGGCATCAGCTTGGCCCATGTCTTGGGGCGGAAGCCTTTTGCATAGTTGATATTCTCGCTCACAGGGTGACCTCCTTTCCGGCCGCTGCGGCGCTCTGCAGGTCGTAGGTGCGTTTATAGATGCCGTCCACGGCGATCAGCTCTTCATGTGTGCCGATCTGGGCGACCTTGCCATCCTCCAGAACGAGGATCTTATCAGCATCCATCAGGGTATTGATACGGTGGGAGATCAGAATGACGGTGGCATACCCCGTATCCTCGCGCAGGGCGGCGCGGATGCGGGCGTCGGTCGTCAGGTCGACGGCCGACAGCGAATCGTCGAAAAGCATGATGGGGCTGCCGCACATGAGGGTACGGGCGATGGCCACACGCTGCTTCTGGCCGCCCGAAAGGGTGACGCCGCGTTCGCCGACAAGGGTATCATACCGATCACGGAAGTCCATGATGCTGTCGTCCACATCGGCCACCGAAGCCGCATGACGGATCTGCTCCATCGAGCTTTCGGGGCGGGCAATGGCAATATTTTCGGCAATGGTCTTGGAGAAGAGGAAAGGCTCCTGCAGAACGATGCCCACATTGCGGCGCAGGTGTTCGCGGCGGATGGTGCGGATATCGCGGCCATCAATGGTGATGCGGCCCTTGCCGGGTTCCAGATCATACAGACGGTCGAGCAGATAGCCCAGCGTGCTCTTGCCCGAGCCGGTTCCGCCCAGAATACCGAAGGTCGTGCCTGCATCAATGGTGAAGGAGACATCCTTCAGCACATCAGCGCCGTCGTAGGCAAAGGAGACATGCTCGAAGGCGATATCGCCGCGGATGTCGGGTGCGGTATCGGTGGGGGCATCCCGCTCTTCTTCGGCCT
Source organism: Clostridia bacterium (assembly GCA_017396925.1). Taxonomy (GTDB): domain Bacteria; phylum Bacillota; class Clostridia; order Oscillospirales; family Butyricicoccaceae; genus RGIG1902. The sequence continues at coordinate 1,536 of JAFQKM010000205.1, read as the reverse complement.
CCAGGATCTCGGCCAGACGCTCGGCCGATACCTTCATCTTGCTCATATCCGAAAGGATACGGCCCAGACGGCGGAGGGGGAAGGACAAAGTGCGGTTGTAGGATACAAAAACCAGGAACTCGCCCAGGGTCAGCTGGCCCTGATAGGCCAGCACGGCGCCGGCGGCAATGACGGTCAGTACCTGAATACCGGTGACCAGATCGCCGATGCCCCAGTAGGCACCCATGGTATAGCCCATGCGGACCCACTTGTCATAATGGATCTGGTTGAACTTATCAAAGCGTTCAAGCTCCTGCTTTTCGCTGCCGAAGGCGCGGACGACGCGGACGCCGGTGAGATTCTCCTGTACGGCAACCATCAGGTCGCCCTCGCTCTCGTCGGCGATGCGGAACTGCCTGGACAGGCTGGAAAAGAAAATGCCCGAATAGCAGGCAATGATGGGGATGAACATCAGTGCGATCAGCGTCAGTGTGCCATTCATCTGCGACATCAGATAAAGGGCGGTTGACGCCAGAATGACGATACGGATGGCTTCCAGCAGCTGGTTGGCAACAAAGTTGCGGATGACGTCCATATCCGAGGTACAGCGCTGGATGATATCGCCCGTGCGGTTGAAGGTATGCCAGCTGAAGGGCAGATGCTGGATATGACGGAAGATGGCGTCGCGCAGGCGCTTGATATAGGTCTCGGTGGTATGGGAGATCAGCAGGCGCGAGCTGAGGTTGCACAGACCTTCCACAAGGGTGCACACCAGTACGGCGGCGCCGCAGAGCAGCAGGTTGCTGCGCAGCCCTTCCCTGCCGCCCAGCCGATCGACCCAGCCCATGAGAAATGCAGGCAGGTCAAAAGGCTCGGTGCCAATGACCGAGTCGACGGTGATACGAATGATCTGCGGGGTCAGAAAGCCGAACAGAATGGCGGCAAAGGCCGTTAAAACAGCCAATATAAAAAAGCCTTTGATCCCTCCGGTATATTTCCAGAAATGGGAGAGCAGGGGCGTCTTCTTTTTCTCTTGCATAGAACCTCCCGGGTCGGTAGCCAATACGCTTAAATACACATACAAATAATATAACCTTTATACAATAAAATGTCAATTGACACGCCTTGACTTGTGTATTTTTACATGCTAAAATCGAACTGTACAAGCGTGTTATCGTATCAACGCGCGTGTTTTACGCCGATTTTTATTTTAAATAAACAAGGAGGCCAAACATCCATGCTGCATCAGATCACCACACCCAAAGCGCATTTCGGCTTTACCCCCGGCGACGACAACGAGCTCGCCCGTTGGGACAAGATCGTTGAGTATTTCTATCTGCTGGAAAAACAGTCCGACCGTATCACGGTCACCGACATGGGCCCCAGCACCGAAGGCAACCCCTTCCTGAAGGTCATCATCACCTCTCCCGAAAACCATAAGAATCTGGAAGAGATCCGTCAGACCAGCATGAAGCTGGCCGATCCCCGTGGCCTGAGCCAGGAAGAGATCGACGCGCTGGTCAAGAAGGGCAAGGCCGTTTCGGTCCAGTCCATGTC
>JAFQKM010000204.1 GCA_017396925.1 Clostridia bacterium | reverse complement strand
CAGCTCGGCAAACAGTGCCTTGCAGGAAGGGATGCCGTCCAGGCCGCCGTAGTTACGGAGGTCGGTGCCATCCATAATGGTCTCTTCATTGGTGGAGATGGCGGTCAGCAGGCCTGCGCTCAGGTCGAGCTGGTCTGCACCGGGCTTACCTCTTGCCATGTTGAGCTTCAGGTTCTTGGCGCAGCATTCGTCATACTGTGCTGTCAGCTCTGCCTTCAGGGCCAGCAGCTCTTCCTTGCTTGCGTTACGGATATCCATTGTGATTCTCTCCTTCAAATCATTTTTTGAACTTGATGTTTCTATTTGCAGAAAAATTGCAGATGAATGTAGGGATGCCTCTTCCTTATTTACCCGAAATGGCCGCACCGATGGCGGTGGCAAAGTCGGCATTTTCGGGAATCAGGAAGCGAACATTATAGAGGGTCTCGACATCGCTGAAGACCTTGGGGGCCAGACGGACCTTGGACAGGTTGCCGGTCAGGACGATGCGGTCGAGGCCGCAGCTGCGTCCGGCCAGCGCCGAAACGATGCCGATGGTCTGAAAGACCATATTGAGGACGCCCATGGCCAGATCGGCATGGCTTGCCAGATCGGAAACCTTGCCGAAATTGGAGGCCGTGATGGCATCGGTCATGTTGGAAACGTCGGTCGACGAAATGTCACCGATGGTCAGGTCGACCTGACGCAGGTTGCCCTGCTCGGCCAGATCGACGATGTGATTGATGTCGCGCACGCCGATCAGCTTGTCGCAGACGCCAATGACAGTGCCGCCGCCCAGGCCGGTGCCGCCGATGTGACGGATGCCGGTCTCGTCGACGCCGATGACCGCTGTGCCGGTGCCCATGCTGACAACTGCCGCACGGTCGAGGCCCGACAGGAAGCGGCCGCCCATGCCGATGGAGGTGATCTCATCCACCTTATGGGTTTCGATCTGATAGATGGTCTCGGGCAGAAAGCTGGAGCCGACGCCGGTCACCATGATCTTCTCGATGTCGGCAAGTTCCAGGCCGTTTTCCAGCAGGAACTTGCCAAACGCGCCATAGGCCGAAGTCTTGGGATCGCTGGCCTTGACCATCAGGGGCGAGACGATCTTTTCGCCGTCATAGCCGACGATCTTGGTCGTACTGCCGCCAATATCGATTCCGATGATCATACTTTCAAAACCTTAGATGCTGATGTTGCCGACGGTTCTGGGGAAGGGCAGAACGTCGCGGATGTTGCCCATGCCTGTCAGGTACATGATCAGACGCTCGAAGCCGATGCCGTAGCCCGAATGGACAACGCCGCCGAACTTACGCAGCTCCATGTACCAGTCGTAATCCTCGGCCTTGAGGCCGCATTCCTTCATGCGTGCTTCCAGAACATCCAGACGCTCTTCACGCTGGCTGCCGCCGATCAGCTCGCCGATGCCGGGAACCAGCATGTCCATAGCGGCAACGGTCTTGCCGTCGTCGTTGAGGCGCATGTAGTAGGCCTTGATCTCCTTGGGATAGTTCATAACGAAAACGGGCTTGCCGAAGACGACCTCCGACAGATAACGCTCGTGCTCGGTCTGGATATCGGCTCCCCAGAATACGGGGAACTCGAAGTTGGCATTGTTCTTTTCCAGAATGGTGATGGCATCGGTATAGTCGATGCGGCCAAACTGCTCTTCGTTGGCGATCTTGGTCAGACGCTCGATCAGACCCTTGTCGACAAACTTATTGAGGAACTCCATCTCGTCGGGGCAGGCCTTCAGAACATGGTTGATGACAAACTTGGTCATATCTTCAGCCAGCTGGGCATTGGCTTCCAGATCGTTGAAGGCGACCTCGGGCTCGATCATCCAGAACTCGGCTGCATGACGGGTGGTGTTGGAACGCTCGGCACGGAAGGTGGGGCCGAATGTATAGGTCTTACCGAATGCCAGCGCAAAGACCTCGGCCTCCAGCTGACCCGAAACGGTCAGATTGGTGCTTGTGCCGAAGAAGTCCTTGGAGAAATCGACCTTTCCGTCCTCGGTCATGGGGACATTGTCGAGGTCGATGGTGGTGGCGCGGAACATGGCGCCGGCACCCTCGGCGTCACTGGAAGTGATGATGGGGGTGTGGGCATAAACAAAGCCGCGCTGATTGAAGAAGCTGTGGATCGCAAAAGCAGCCTCGCTGCGGATGCGGAATACAGCATTGAAGGTGTTGGTTCTGGGGCGCAGATGCTGGATGGTGCGCAGATACTCCATGGTGTGGCGCTTCTTCTGCAGGGGGTAATCTGCAGGGCACTCGCCCTCGACCAGAACGGTATCGGCGGTCAGTTCGACAGCCTGCTGTGCGTTGGGGGACTGGTTGATAACACCCTTGACGGTGACGGCTGTGCCGACATTCAGGCCGGCAGCCAGCTTATAAAACTCGCTCTCGGAAGGAACGACAACCTGCAGGTTCTTGATAACCGAGCCATCGTTCAGCTCGATGAAAGCGCAGGCCTTAACGTCTCTTGCGGTTCTGACCCAGCCGCTGAGGGATACCTGCTTGCCCAGGTATTCTTCGTGCTGGTGAAGAATTTCTCTTACTGTTACCATTTTATTTCATTACCTTTCGGTTAGTTTATCGTATGAATTAAAACTCGCCTCTTGCGCGGGCTTCCTTCATTCTCTTGAGGCCTTCGGCGATCTGACCGGGGCAGGACGAAGGACGGGGGCCGCAGGTGATGCCCTGGCAGCGCTCGATGATATCATCGATCTTCATGCCCTTGATCAGAGAAGCAATGCCCTTCAGGTTGCCGTCGCAGCCGCGGCGGGGCATTTCCAGCTCGACGAGGATATCGCCATCTACATGGAAAATAAACTCGGGGGTGCAGATGCCTGTGCCGATGGTATTATGGCTGTATTTCTGGACCATTGGTGATTTCACTCCTGTATGCTTATAATTTTATTTCAAAACATGCAGATGCACGGTCAGGTCTCCCCTGCCCGCATCTGCTCTCTTTAGATTATCACAGTTTTTCCGACTTGTCTATCCATTCCCACGATTTTCACGGGGTTTTTGCATAAAACCCGGATTTAAAAGCACTTCTTGATGGCCTCGACCAGGCCGTCGACATCGGCACGGCTGGTGCCGTTGTTGGTGACAAATCTTGTGGGGCCGCCATCATAGCCGCCGGTGATATAGCCCTGCTCCAGCAGCTTCTGCTGCATGGCCGCCTTTTTCTCTTCGGGCTGATCGATGGTGCAGAAGACCATATTGATCTCGACCGCATCGGGATCGCAGGTGATATAGTCGATCTCGCTGAGTCTGCGGGCCAGATGCTTGGCGTTGTCATGGTCTTCCTTCAGGCGCAGGGTCATCTTTTCCAGCGCGATGATGCCGGCTGCAGCGATAATGCCGGTCTGGCGCATACCGCCGCCCAGAATCTTGCGGTTGCGGCGTGCCTTGTCGATAAAATCGGCAGGGCCGGCCAGAATGGCGCCGACAGGCGCACACAGACCCTTGGAGAGGCAGCAGGTGACTGTATCGCAATACTGCGTCAGCTCGTATGCGGGAACGCCCAGGGCTGTGGCGGCATTGAAGAGGCGTGCGCCGTCGATATGCACGGGAATGCCGTGCTTCCGGCCGACTTCATAGACCGCCTTCATGGTCTCGAGGGGAACAACGCGGCCGCCGGCCAGCGCGTTTTCATAGGAGATCAGCGTGGTGTCGGGATGGTGGACATTTTCCTGACGGATGGCCTTTTCGATCATTTCGGGCACCGGCATTTCACCGGGAAAATCGAGAATACAATGATTGACGCCGCTCAGCAGCGCAGTAGCGCCGGCCTCGTGGGTGACGATGTGGGATTCACGGCCGACGACGATCTCGTCGCCGCGCTTGGTATGGCCCATAATGGCCAGCTGATTGCCCATATGACCCGAAGAAATAAACATGGCTTTTTCCTTGCCCAGCATGCGGGCCGCCAGTTCTTCCAGTGCGTTGGTGGTGGGGTCTTCGCCATAAACATCATCGCCGACAACGGCAGCTGCCATGGCCGCACGCATCTCTTCGGTAGGCTGGGTACCGGTATCGCTGCGGAAGTCGATATACTTCATAAGATTTCCTCCGTAAAAGTTTATTTTCACGCTTTTAAACATTTCGGTGCACAATAGCAATATAATTATAGCATGTGCTCTGTTTTTTGTAAATTACATCGATTGACAGCTTTTACTGTTTTGCGTTATGATATATATGTCGTATTATGCGGCGTTGATCTGCCACATTCGGTATATCCGTTTAAATCTTTATAAAGGAATGATCTTATGAATCAGCTCAAACTTCTGACCCATATCATCTCGACCTGCGACGAAGCTCTGGCCGAGACCTTCCAGAAGCGTATGTCCATTGCTGCCAAGATGGCCGAAAGCAAGCGCGACCTCGACGAAGAAATCTTCGATGACGACGCCGAGCTGGCCTATGTCCGCAGTGTTGCCGCTCAGTTCCCCCCTGAGCTTCTGCTCAAGGCCAATTCTCTCTGGTCGTCGATCACCCGTATGCACCGCGGCCATGAGTATCGCTGGATCCTCAAAAATAACCTCGATCACAAGCTGCCCCACGAGCAGGTGCTGACCGACCTTCCCGCCGAAGGCCGCATCCTCTGCCCTGCCCATCAGCTGGAAGATGTTGCGGCTGCCCTGCAGCTGGAGCTGGAGCCCTGTGCTTCCATCGATGAGGCCCTCGATATGGTTGAGAAGGGCGAGGCTGCCTATGCTGCCTTCTCCTGCGGCAGCAACCACGACCTGGCCGATATCTATCTGCGTTTTTACAAGCGTGATCTTTATCTCAACCGCAGCTTCCGTCCCTACATCACCGGCGACGACCGCCGCTATTTCGTTCTGTCGAAGAAGCTGGTCAAGGCCGAGGACTGCGACCGTATGTCGCTGGCCTTTGCCGTCAAGCGCACCTACGGCTCTCTGACCCAGACCCTTTCGATTCTGGCCGAAGCCAAGCTCAATATCGAAAATCTGCGTCTGCGCCGTTCGACACCCGGCGACGGTCATCCTGATGACCTGATCTTCGTCGACCTGTCGGGCAACTTCGACTCGATCGAAACCCGCGCCGCCCTCTACCAGATGGAGCTGGAGATGTATTATTTCCGCGTCCTCGGTTTCTGGCGCCACGACGGCTAAATCAAAAACGAAAAAACAAAGCCCCGAAGGAAAACCTTCGGGGCTGTTTTTATTTGTTCGCTCTATGTGGGGACCCCATGAAATGCTTACATTTCATCTGCGGCATTTCATATGCCGCGCCGGCAGTCCGGCGTACGATTTCGGAGGCTTTGCCGATCGAAATCTATTCAATTGGGTGGGGTCCCCATGAAATGTCTACATTTCATCTACGGCATTTCATATGCCGCGCCGGCAGTCCGGCGTACGATTTCGGAGGCTTTGCCGATCGAAATCTATCCAATTGGGTGGGGTCCCCATGAAATGTCTACATTTCATGGGGGTGACTGCCTGTGATCGAAAACTCGACCCATTCGGCAATATTGGTGGCATGATCACCGATGCGCTCCAGATATTTGGCGATCATCAGCAGATCGATGGCATCCTCTCCCCGCTCGCCGCCTTTGGTCATCAGATCGACAAGTCCGAACTTGGTAATGTCAAACAGCCTGTCGACGATCTCATCCTGCTCTTCCACTGTGCGGGCCAGCTCCAGATCCTTTCTGACAAAGGCCTCTACACTGTTGGTCGTCATGGCAACAACATTCTGAAACATATCCCGCAGCGGAAGCCCGGCTGCTGTCTTTGTCAGATCGCGATGCCCCATGATTTCAACAATATCGGATACCTGATCGCCGATGCGTTCCATGTCGGTGATCATCTTCAGGGCCGCCGAAATCAAACGCAGATCTTTGGCCACCGGCTGCTGCTGCAGAAGAAGCTTGAGGCACAGGCTTTCGATCTCGCGTTCCAGATGATCGATCTTCTGATCGGCTTCTACGGCCTGCTGTCCCAATTCGCCATCCCCCAGTTCAAGGGCTTTGGCAGCCAGTGCAGCCGCGCTGCCGCAGAGAGCCCCCATCTCGATCAGGCTGTCATGCAGCGCTTCCAGCTGCATATCGAATCGGTTTCTCATTATCCGAACCTCCCCGTAATGTAATCTTCGGTACGCTTGTCTTTGGGCACCGAGAAAAGCTGATCGGTCGGGCCGTATTCGATCAGCTCGCCCAGCAGGAAAAACGCCGTCATGTCGGAGATTCGTACGGCCTGCTGCATATTGTGGGTGACCATTACAATGGTATAGTCTTTTTTCAGTTCCAGCGCCAGCTCCTCGATACGCGAGGTAGAAATGGGGTCCAGTGCCGAAGTAGGCTCATCCATCAGCAGAACCTCAGGGTCGACCGCCAGTGCACGGGCAATGCAGATACGCTGCTGCTGGCCGCCCGAAAGACCAAGGGCATTTTTGCGCAGACGATCCTTAACTTCATCCCAGATGGCAGCTGAACGCAGCGAACGCTCGACAATCTCGTCCAGTTCGCTCTTGCGCTTGATGCCATGGGTACGTGGGCCATAAGCAATATTATCATAGATGCTCATGGGAAAGGGATTGGGCTTCTGAAACACCATGCCCACACGCTTGCGCAGCAGATTGACATCCATATCGCCATAAATATTTCTGCCGTCCAGCAGCACTTCTCCGGTAATATGGCATCCCTCGACCAGATCGTTCATACGATTGATCGACTTGAGAAAGGTCGATTTACCGCAGCCGGAAGGGCCGATGAATGCCGTAATTTTCTTTTGCGGAATGGCAATATCAATCCCCTTGAGGGCTTCAAAATCGCCGTAATACAAATGCAGATCACGGGTTACGATTTTATCCATAACTTCTCTGTCACCTATCCTTTCGCATTTTTTTGGCGATCCAGCCGGCCAGCGTATTGATAGCCAGAACCACCAGCAGCAGAATGACGGCTGTGGCATAGGCATTTTCCATATGCAGGCCTTCGCCGGCCAGTTTGTGAAACAGAACGGCCAGCGAGCTGCCCGAATCCATCAGGCTTCCCGGCAGTTCGGCTACCGTACCGGCCGTATATTTCAGTGCCGCCGTTTCTCCGACAATGCGGCCGATCGACAGAATGATGCCCGAAAGAATGCCGGGAACGGCCGACGGCAGTATAATTTTGAAAATCGTGCGGACTTTGCCGGCACCCAGGCCAAAGCTGGCTTCGCGGTAGCTGTCGGGCACAGCCTTCAGCGCCTCCTCTGTGGAGCGGATGACGGTCGGCAGGACCATGATACCCACCGTAAAACCGCCGGCCAGAATGGAATAATCCCAGTCCAGCGCAAAGACAAAAAACAGCATGCCAAAGAGACCGTAGACGATCGACGGAATACCCGAAAGGGTTTCGGTGGTCAGCCGAAAGAAGGCCGCCAGTCTGCTGCCCCTCGGCGCGTATTCCACCAGATATACCGCACCAAAGATGCCGACCGGCGCGGCGATCAACAGCCCGACTCCTACGATCAGCAGGGTCGACAGAATAGAGGGCAGCACCGACATATTTGTGCTGTTATAATCCAGGGCAAACATACCGGAATGAATATGCGGCAGGCCGCGCAGTACGGTATATCCGACGACCCCGATAAAACAGGCCAGTGTGATTCCGGCAGCCAAAGTAACCAGCCCCCGAAGAAGTATGGCTTCGAGGCGGCGCTGTGCAAAAACACGGGCCTGGCGGTTGTCTTTGATGCGGTTTAATACGACCGAACCGGTCATGACTTCTTCTCCCCTTTCCGATTGAGCAGGTTAAAGGTCAGGTTGATAACGAGTATAAAGCCAAACAGCACAACCGCCGTGGCGATCAGCGCCTCTCGATGCAGATCGGTGGCGTAAGCCATGTCCATAACGATGTTGGTGGTCATGGTGCGCACGCCTTCAAGGATGCCCTTAGGCATACGCGGCTGGTTGCCGGCCACCATGACAACGGCCATGGTCTCGCCGATGGCACGTCCGATGCCCAGCACGATTCCGGCCATAACGCCCGACCGTGCGGCCGGCAGAACTGCTTTGAATACGCTGCGCTCTTTGGTCGCCCCCAACGCAAGCGAACCCTCATAACAGGTATTCGACACAGCCCGTATGGACGCCTCGCTCTGCATGATAATGGTGGGCAGGATCATCAATCCCAGCAGGATCGACGCCGTCAGCATGCTGTTGCCGCTGCCGCCCAGAAAATCGCGGACGAAGGGCACAATGACCACCATGGCAAAAAAACCGTAGACGACCGAAGGAATGCCGGCCAGCAGCTGTACGCAGGGGCTGAGGATCTTATAAAGCTTCTTCGGACAGAAGCAGGCCATATAAACAGCCGCCAGCAATCCGATGGGCACACCCAGCAGGATAGCCCCTGCGGTGACGCAGAGGCTGCCCATGATCATCGGAAGGATGCCATACAAATCATTGCCCGGCTTCCAGACCGTGCCCAGCAGGAAGTTCACAGGGCCGATCTCCAGCATGGCCGGCAGGCCGCCTTTCAGGAGAAAGATACAGATCAGTGCTACGGCCAGGACCGACATGGCTGCCGCCGTCAGGAAGACCGCTTTCATGATGTATTCACTTTTCTTCATGGCATTTTCTCCTTTCGGCGGCAGATTCGGATGGATATCCGGCTTTCTGATTTACCATGTGGTGGTTTCGCCGGTATAGATGGCGCAGATCTCTTCGCAGGTCAGGCTCTCGACAGGGTTTTCCAGATTGACGATCACCGCGATGCCGTCGGTGGCGATGGTCTGTGGGATCAGGCCCTGCTCCAGTTCACTGTCTTTCAGTTCGCGGGAGGCCATACCGATATCACAGGCTCCTTCAGCCAATGCGCTCATGCCCGAAGAAGAATCGCTCTCCTGCAGTTCGATATCGGCATCCGGATTTTCTGCCGTATAGGCTTCGATCAGCTTTTCCATGACCGGCGATACCGAGGAAGAGCCGGCAACGACCAGCTTGCCTGCACCGGATCCGTTGTAGGCCGCACCCGTCTTATTGCCGATGTAGCCGTTTTCTTCAATGATGCTCTGCCCGTCGTCACTCAGAATGAACTCCATAAAATCATGGCCCAGATCGCCGAGATCTTCCTTGTAAGCGATGTTGAAGGGACGGGCCAATGCATACTCGCCGCTTGCAACCTTTTCGGCAGTAGCCTCCACACCGTCGATCTGAACGGCCTTGACACTGTCGTTCATCGAGCCCATGGAAACATAACCGATGGCGTACTTGTTGCCGGCCACAGCGGTCAGCATAACCGAGGTGCTGTTGTTAACTTCGGCATCGACAGTGGTGTTATCGACCTTTTCGCCGGCTTCATTTTTGGCTTCAACGCCGGTCAGCTCGATGAAGGCGCCGCGTGTGCCCGAACCGTCTTCACGGGTCATGACAACGATCTTCTGTCCTTCTTCAAAAGCCTTCGTTTCTTCCGTCGCATCCTTCTCCTTTTCTCGGTCTGCACTCTGGCCTGCGGCACAGCCGGTAAAGGCCGAAATTGCCAGCATGCCGCTCAGCAGCATTGCGATCCATTTTCTGTTGTTCTTCATGTTTCTCATTTCCTTTCTTTGAATGATTTCCATAACTTTTGTTTGCACCTTTATGGTAAGCGCTGTTCGTAAAGAAAAAACACCTGTGAAAGCAAAAAGCAGGTAAAAATTCGATTTTCTTTGCAAAATTCATGTAAAATATGAAAAACAACATAAAAAAAGCCCCGTCCGAAGACGGGGCTTGTATTTTTCTTTAGACAACCAGGAAGAACTTCAGGATGAAGAGCACTGCCAGGCCATAGGTCAGCCAGGAAATGTCCTTCTGCTTGCCGGTCACCAGTGCAGTAACGACATAGGAGATGATGGCAAGACCGATGCCGTGGCCGATCGAGCCGGTAACAGGCATGGCGATCAGCATAAGGCCAACGGGCAGAACCTGAGAAACATCGTCGTAGTTGACGTTGCGCAGACCGCCGATCATCAGAACGCCGACATAGATCAGCGCAGCCGAAGTGGCAGGTGCGGGGATCAGCGCCGCGACGGGAGCCAGGAACATGCAGGCCAGGAAGCACAGACCGGCGGTCAGGGCTGTCAGACCTGTGCGGCCGCCTTCTTCAACACCGGCAGCCGATTCGACGAATGTGGTAACGGTGGATGTACCGGTCAGCGCGCCAACGGTTGTACCGACAGCGTCGGCAAACAGAGCTTCGCGCAGGTTGGGCATCTTGCCTTCTTCATCCAGCATACCGGCACGGGATGCTGTGCCGACCAGGGTGCCGATGGTATCGAACATATCGATCATGCAGAAGGTGACGATCAGCATAACAGCCGACAGCCAGCCGATCTCCAGCAGACCTGCAAAGTCGAACTTGAAGAAGGTCATCTGGAACATATCGGCAAAGGGAGGTACCCAGGATGCGCCTTCCAGCGCCGCAAAGGGATTGCCGCCCAGCATGAAGCTGCCGATCCAGTAGACAATGGATGCACCCAGCATACCGAACAGAACCGAACCCTTGACCTTGCGGTGGTTGAGGGCGATGATCAGGAAGAGGCCGATGAATGTGGTGATAACATAGAGGATCATGGTGCTCCAGCCGGAACCCATGGCTTCCTTCGTGATCGAAGGCGTCAGATTGGCGAAGAATGTGCCCAGCATATAGAAGGGGCCGCCGGTCTCGGAATAGATACCTGCGTTGGAGCCCAGACCGATGTTGAGCAGCATCATGCCGATGGCGGGAGAGATACCGATGCGGATGCCAAGGGGGATGGCATCGACGATGGCTTCACGAACCTTCAGGAAGGTCAGAACAATGAAGACGATACCTTCAACCAGAATGATGCACAGAGCTGCGTTGAAGGAGGACTCGTAGCTCATGCCGGTGATGGCAACAATGTTGGAAACGACAACAGCAAAGAAGCTGTTCAGGCCCATGCCGGGGGCCATGACGAAGGGCTTATTGGCGACCAGCGCCATGGTGATGGTACCGATGGCAGAAGCCAGAACGGTGGCCATGAATACGGCGTTCCAAAGGGGCGAACCGGTGTCGAAATTGGTCAGCAGATTGGGATTCAGGGCGACGATATAAGCCATCGTCATGAATGTCGAAATGCCGGCCATGACCTCGGTGCGGACGTTGGTGCCGTTCTCGCGGAGTTTGAAGAACTTTTCCATAGTTACATCCTCTCTTTTTATTTGCCTCTTTCTTCAACGCAGAACGATGCCGCTTCCAAAAGAGAATACATGAAAATGATACCATGTTCCGGCAAAAAAGGCAATCAAAAATGCAGTACTGTGCTGTGAAAGAAATAACTTTTCGAGCCGCCCTTGTAATCGACACCGCTTTCGTTTATAATAAGGTGATTAAATAAAGTTTTATATTCCACACCGAAAGGAGCATATAGATATGAATTTATGGCACGACATCAAGCCTGCCCGTATGCATCCCGAAGACTTTCTGGCCGTCATCGAGATCGAGAAGGGCTCCAAGAACAAATATGAGCTGGATAAAGAGACCGGCGCCCT
>JAFQKM010000203.1 GCA_017396925.1 Clostridia bacterium | reverse complement strand
CTTACCGGTAAGAACGCCGTTTTCCCACACGCCCTTCAGTCGGCGATACTGACCGAACAGATAGCCGATCTCACGGCCGCCAACGCCCATATCACCGGCAGGAACATCGATATCGGGGCCGATGTAGCGGTACAGTGCGGACATGAAGCTCTGGCAGAAACGCATGACTTCGGCATCGGACTTGCCGGCGGGATCGAAGTCGGAACCGCCCTTGGCACCGCCCATAGGCAGACCGGTCAGGGAGTTCTTGAAAGTCTGCTCAAAGCCCAGGAACTTGATGATGCTGGGGGTGACATTCTTCTGAAAACGCAGACCGCCCTTGTAGGGGCCGATGGCACCGTTGAACTGACATCGATATCCGATGTTGGTGTGCCATTGGCCGGCGTCGTCCATCCAGCAAACATGGAACGTAAACATCCGCTCGGGTTCGACCATACGCTTCAGCAGGTCGTACTTTTCATATTCGGGATGGGCTGCAACAACAGGCTCAATGGAGGAAAATACTTCTTCCACGGTTTGGACGAATTCAGGTTCGTGGCCGTGTTTCTCTTTGACGTATTCGATTACTTTCTCAATGTATGCATTCATTTGTTTTCCTCCTAAAATTGTGCTTATGCCAAAGCGATCGCGTTTAAAAATCCCGGATGATCTCCACGATTTCGGCGCCGATGCGCTTCTGGGCTTCTACGGTTGCTGCACCAATATGGGGGGTACAGGACACAGCAGGGTGGCTGTACAGTTCCTTATTGGCGCTGGGTTCTTCGGCAAAGACATCCAGACCGGCGGAACGGATCTTGCCGCTGTTGAGTGCTGCCAACAGGGCAGCCTCATCCACATTGTTGCCGCGGGACGTGTTGATGAAGCAGACACCGTCCTTCATCTTGGCAATGTTTTCCTCGTTGATGAGAGGCTTGCCGTCGATGGCGGGGGTATGGAGGCTGATGAAATCTGCCTTCGCAAACAGCTCATCCATCTCCACATAGCGCATATTCATGGTTTCTTCGATGCCGGGCACATGGAAGATATCAAAGGCGATGACTTCCATACCCATGGCTGTTGCCATAGCGCACAGCTTCTGACCGATACGGCCGAAGCCGATAATGCCCAGAGTCTTGCCGGAAAGTTCGATACCCTTACCATAGGCTTTCTTTTCCCACTTGTCTTCCCGCATGGTGCTGCCGGCAACAGAAATATAGCGGGCGCAGGAGAACATATGGGCCATGGCCAGCTCGGCCACAGACTGAGAAGAGGCCTTGGGAGTGTTGCGGACAGTCATGCCGCAGCTTTCGGCATACTTCACATCAATGTTATCCACACCGACACCGCCGCGGATGATCAGCTTCAGGCTGCCCTCCTTGGCAATATCGATATGCTGTGCACGAACCTTGGTTTTGGAGCGAACCACAACGGCATCATAGGCCTTCAGGGCTTCGCCCAGTGCATCGGGTTCGTAAAACTGTTCGTCCACCTGATGACCCTGCTCACGCAGTGTCGCCATAGCGGTTTTATCCATACCGTCAGTTACAAGAATTTTCATTTATGCTCCTCCTCAAACTTTTTCAGACATTCGACCAGAGCTTCCACGCCCTCCTTGGGCATAGCATTGTAAACAGAGGCACGCAGACCGCCGACAGACTTATGGCCCTTCAGGTTCTCAAAGCCGGCTGCCTTGGTATAGGCGATCACTTCGGCATCCAGATCTGCGCTGCCGGTGACGAAGGGGATATTCATAAGGCTGCGGTCCTTGGCTTTGACAGTACCCTTGAACAGCTTGGAGCCGTCCAGGAAGTCATACATGACCTTTGCCTTTTCGATGTTCATTTTTTCCATAACAGACAGGCCGCCGATGGACTTGAGGTACTTGAAGACCTTGCCGCAGACATAAATGGCCCAGCAGTTGGGGGTATTGTACATGGAACCGGCATCGGCATGGGTCTTATACTGCATATAGACAGGCAGATCGGTCAGATCGTCACGGATCAGATCCTCACGGATGATGGCAACCACCATACCGGCAGGACCGACGTTCTTCTGCACACCTGCATAGATCATGCCGTAATCGGACACATTGCAGGGACGGGACAGGAACATGGAGCTCTGGTCGGAGACCAGAACATGACCCTTGGTATTGGGCAGGGTGTTCCAGGTCACACCGTGGATGGTCTCATTCTCACAGATAT
>JAFQKM010000202.1 GCA_017396925.1 Clostridia bacterium | reverse complement strand
GACACCATTCCTCTGGCTCCCGAGAAGCAGTGCGAGAAGCTGCAGGTCGTCACCGTTGCCGATCACTTCGGCGAAGCTATCCGCAGAATGGCTACCGACGACTCTGTCTCCGAGCTCTACATCTAAGACAATCATCCACAACGGCTGGAGCCGGCCTTCGGGCCGGCTCTGCTTTTCTATCTTTATTTCGAAAGGCAATTTTATCCCATGTTCAGACGCAAGCGGCCGGAAGAACCGGCCAAGATCGACTATATCATCGTAGGTCTGGGCAACCCCGGCCCCAAGTATGAGTCCACCCGCCACAATGCGGGCTTCCTGGCCATCGACCTGCTCAGCGAAAAGCTGGGCGCCGGCCGCCTGACCAAAACCAAGTGCAAGGCCACCTTTACCACCTGCACCTACAACGGCCTGAGCCTCATGCTGATGAAGCCTCAGACCTTTATGAACCTCTCGGGCGAGGCCGTTCGCGATATGGCCAAGGCCTACAGCATCCCGCCCGAAAAGATCGTCGTCCTCTACGACGACATCGCCATCCCGGCAGGCACCCTGCGCGTCCGCCGCAGCGGCTCGGCCGGCGGCCACAACGGCATCAAGAGCATCATCTATCAGCTGGAATCAGATCAGTTCCCCCGTGTCAAGATCGGCATGGGCGGCCCCGCCGGCGAAGATATGAAGGACTATGTTCTCGATGTCATGGATTCCGACGCCTATCAGGGCGTCAAGGCAGCCCCCGACGCCGCACTGACCCTGATCCTCAAGGGCGTCGACGCCGCCATGCAGGGCTTCAACAACAAGAGTTTCCTCGATAAGCCCCAGCCCCCCAAGCCCGAGAAGAAGGCCAAAAAGCCCGAAGCCGAGGTGCCCAAGCACGAGGAAACCCCTGCAGCACCTGCCGAAGAAAAATAACGAATATACCCGGTATACCCCGTCTTGTTTCAAGATGGGGCATACTGCTATGGAGATAAATCTTTCCGCAGCATTTTTCCATCCCTGTTTATGTAAAGGAGTTGATCACAATGGGACTTCTGCTGGATCTTCTGCAAAAATCCCCCGAATACCAGGAGCTGCTCTCCGAACTTAAGGAGGGCAAACAGGCCATTGCCCTCTACGGCATGTCTCCCATCCACCAGGCCCACTTCACAGCCGCACTGCATCAGGCCCTCGACCGTCCCATCGTGGTGATCACCCGCGACGAGCGTGCCGCCGAAGCCCTCCGCGCCGACTATTCGGCGCTGCTGGAGGATGAAGAAGGCATCTTCCTGCCCGGCCGTGAACTGGTCTTTCACAACATCGACAATGCCTCCCGCGAGCAGGAGCATCGCCGCCTCAAGGCCCTCTCCTCCTTCCTGCGCAGCCGCAGCGGCGCCCTTTTTGCCTCGCCCGACGCCCTCATGCTCTATACCCTGCCGCCTGAGGTTCTGCGCGAAGCCACCCTTACCCTGACGGCCGGCGAGGACTATGATCTGGAAGACCTGAACCGCCGTCTGATCACCTGGGGCTATGTCCGCGCCGAGGCCGTTGAAGGCCCCGGCCAGTTTGCCCTGCGCGGCGGCATTCTCGACGTCTTCCCGGCCGGCGAGACCCATCCCGTCCGCGCCGAGTTCTGGGGCGATACCGTTGATTCGCTGGGTCATTTCGATCCCCTCACCCAGCGCCGCACCGAGAACATCTCTTACTTCGATCTCATCCCGGCCCGCGAGGTCCTGCCTGCGCTGGCCGAAGGCGGCACCGAAGGTCTGTGCAGCCGCCTGACCAAAATTCTCAATGCAAAGAATACCAACGACAAGCTGCGCCGCCTGCTGCACGAGGACATCGAAAAGCTGGAGCAGGGCATGGCCTTCCCGGCCCTCGACCGCTATCTGCCCCACCTCTACAACAATTCCCAGTCGGGCATGACCTATATTCCCGACGACGCCGTCATCATCTTTGCCGACAGCGCCGCCGGTCTCGAGGCTGCCAAGGCCTACGAGTTCCGTCTGAGCGAAGACATGGCCCATCTGCTGGAAGAGGGCGTCCTCAGCCCCAACCGCGAGGGTTATGCCCTCGGCCTCGCCTCCTTCAAGGCCCGCTGCCAGAGCCATACCCTGCTGGCCTTCGACCAGTTCCTCAGCTCCCAGAGTTTCCCGCCCGGCGCCATCATCTCCCTCAACGCCCGTCAGCTGCCCTCCTACGGCGGCAGCCTTGAAACGGCCTGCTCGGATATGCGTTCCTATCTGGGCCTCGACTATACCGTACTGGCCCTGGCCGGCGGCCATCAGCGCGCCCAGAGCCTCAAGGCCATGCTGGAAGACAACGGCCTGCCCTGCACCGAGATCGACGCCCTGCCCACCCCGGGCAAGATCCTGATTTCGACGGCCAATCTGTCGGCCGGTTTCGAGTATCCCTCCCTCAGGCTGGCCATCATCACCGAAGGCCAGATCTCGGCCCGCCGCGGCAGCACTGCCGAGAAAAAGACCAAGAAGAGCAAGAAAAACGCCATCACCTTCAGCGACCTGCATCCCGGCGATCTGGTCGTTCACGACAAGCACGGCATCGGCCGCTTCGTCGGCGTCGAGCGCATCAGCGTCGACAAGGTTTGGCGCGATTATATCAAGATCGCCTTTGCCGGCACCGACTTCGTCTTTGTTCCGGCCACCAATCTGGATGTCATCTCCAAATACATCGGCGCCGGCGAACAGGAGAACATCAAGCTGTCCAAGCTGGGCGGCACGGCCTGGGTCAAAACCAAGACCAAGGCCAAAAAGGCGGCCCGCGACCTGGCAGCCGGCCTGCTCAAGCTCTATGCGGCCCGCCGCGCCGTACAGGGCTTTGCCTTCTTCCCCGACGACGACTGGCAGCGCGGCTTTGAAGAACGCTTCCCCTACGACGAGACCGAAGACCAGCTGGCCTGTGCTTCCGAGATCAAAAACGACATGATGAAGCCCTATCCCATGGATCGTCTGCTGTGCGGCGACGTCGGCTTCGGCAAGACCGAGGTCGCCTTCCGCGCCATCATGAAGTGTATCCTCTCGGGCAAGCAGGCCGCCGTTCTGGTACCGACCACCGTTCTGGCCCGCCAGCACTATATTTCGTCGATCCAGCGCTTTGCCGGTTATCCCGTCCGTGTCGATATGCTCTCCCGCTTCCGTACCCCTGCCCAGCAGCAGGAAACCCTCCGCGACGTCCGCACCGGCGCATGCGATCTGCTGGTCGGCACCCACCGCCTGCTGCAGAAGGATGTCAAGTTCAAGGATCTGGGCCTGCTGGTCATCGACGAAGAACAGCGTTTCGGCGTCACCCATAAGGAAAAGATCAAGGAGATGGCCAACGCCGTCGATGTTCTGACCCTGACGGCCACCCCCATCCCCCGAACCCTCAATATGGCCCTTTCGGGCATCCGCGATATGTCGGTCCTCGAAGAGCCACCTGCCGGCCGTATGCCGGTCCAGACCTATGTTCTGGAGCACGACAACATCGTCATCAACGACGCCATCCGCAAAGAGCTGGCCCGCGGCGGACAGGTCTATTACCTGCACAACCGTATCGACGACATCGAAGAGGTGGCCTCTTCCCTGCAGAAGGCCTTCCCCGATGCCGCCATCGCCACCGCCCACGGACGTATGGGCGAGGCCGCCATGAGCGATATCATGAGCCGCGCCTATACCGGCGAGATCGACATTCTGGTCTGCACCACCATCATCGAGACCGGCGTCGATATCCCCAACGTCAACACCATCATCATCGAAGATGCCGACCATATGGGTCTGGCCCAGCTCCATCAGATCCGCGGACGCGTCGGCCGCAGCCAGCGCCACGCTTTCGCCTATCTGACCTACCGCAAGGGCAAGGTGCTCACCGAGATCAGCCAGAAGCGTCTGGCCGCCATCCGCGAGTTTGCCGAGTTCGGCTCGGGCTTCAAGATCGCCATGCGCGACCTGGAGATCCGCGGCGCCGGCAATGTCCTCGGCCCCGAACAGAGCGGCCATATGATGAGCGTCGGCTACGATATGTACCTCCGCCTGCTGGACGAGGCTTCGGCCGAGCTCAAGGGCGAGCCTGCCCCCCTGCGCACCGACTGTACCGCCGATCTGCTGGTTTCGGCCGGTCTGCCCCAGAATTACGTCTCCGATGCCGCTACCCGTATCGACCTCTACCGCCGCATTTCGATGATCCACACCCAGGAAGACTTTTACGATATGCAGGACGAGCTGCTCGACCGTTTCGGCGACCTGCCCCGTTCAGCCCAGGCCCTGCTGGACATCGCCCTGCTGCGCGCCAAGGCCTCGGCCTGCGGCATCAACGAGATCAGTCAGAAGAGCAAGAATCTGACCGTCTGGTTCACCAAGATCGATCTCGAGCGCATTTCGGAGGTCTGCGCCAACCCCTCCTTCTATGGCCGCATCCTCTTCACCCCGGGCAACGAGCGCTCCTACCTGACCGTCAAGCTCAAGCCCGACGAGAACCCCCTCGATCTGGCCACCGTTCTGGTCGACCTCTACACAGGGGTTTAGTATCGTCTGCATAAAATTATTTGCTTATCTTATCAACCTGCGCTATAATAAGAACTGGTGTATAACACCATCTCTTATTTTTCCCAATACAGTTTTGTAAGGAAAGGAAGCGTATCATCTTGGGAATCTTTTCGGATTTCATAAATACTCTGAAAATCGCCGGCAGCAACGTACGCAAGTTTATGTTCTGCGTATTCCTGAACGGCATCATCATGTCGGCCATTCAGGTCATGCTGGGTATCCACTATAAAAACATCGGTCTGACCGAGGACGTCATCGGCACCCTGATGGCCCTCAAGACCTTCGGCTCGGCCATCGGCGCCCTCTTTGCCGTTGTCATCATCCAGACCTTCGGCACCAAACGTTCGCTGATCGGCGCGTTTCTGGTCATGGCCGGTACCGGCTTCTGCTATACCAACCTCACCGACAGTATGCTGCTCATGCAGGTGACCTCGCTGATCTTCGGTATCGCACAGGTCGTCTTCACGGTATCGCAGGCCCCCTTCTATAAGGACAACAGCGACGAGCGCACCACGGTCACCATCTTCTCGATCTCCTTCGTCCTCGGCAATCTGGCCATGTTCACCGGCAGTTACGTCTTCGGCTTCCTGTCCGACTTCTTTGCCGGTATGGGCGGCGAGGTCTTCGGCAGCCGCATGACCCTCAACGTCGGCTTCAGCCTCATGCTGCTGGCTCCGCTGGTCATTTCCCGCATCGACTTCAGCAACGATAAGCTGCTGGCCTCCCGTCCCCGTCCGCATCTGCAGGACTACTGGAAAGCCATGAACCACGACAGCTGGCTCTATCTGCTCAAGAAAGCTCTGATCGGCATGGGCGCCGGCCTGGTCATCCCCTACTTCAGCGTTTACATCAAGTACAGTCTGGGCGTATCCGATGCCGTTGTCGGGTCGATCATTGCCTTCTCTCAGGTGGGCACCGTTGTCGGCGGCCTGCTCATCCCCAGCCTGTCGAGAAGATTCGGCCGCGTCCGCATGGCCATCTTCTGCCAGCTGATCTCCATCCCCTTCCTGTGGTCGATCTCGATGACTCAGGGCGTCCTGATGATGGCAATCAGCTTCATGTGCCGCAACGGCTTCATGAACATGACCTCTCCCCTGCTGCAGACCATGGAGATGGATCTGGTCGCACCCGAGAACCGCACCATTATGAGCTCGATGGCCACTCTGGCCGACAGCCTCTTCCGTGCCCTCGGCACCCAGCTGGGCGGCATCCTGATGGTCCGCATCTCCTACGAGTTCCCCTATTACATCACCATCCTCACCTATCTGCTCAGCACCCTCGTCATCTACTGGGTCTTTGGCAGAAACAAGAAATATTCCGAGCTGCACTAAACAGACAAACAAAAAGCCGGCGCTTTTCCGCGTCGGCTTTTTAAATTTATTCACATCCTATGGGGATTTTATGGTATACTGTATGGTAGATTTAAAACATCATCCCGGGAGGGACTTCTATGATCAAGAAAGCACTTGTGCTGGCACTGACCCTGCTGATCGCCCTGAGCGTCTTCAGCTGTACCGCCAGCCCCACCGCCATGAAGGTCGGCGACCGTAAGGTCGACGCCTCGGAATACGCCTATTACCTCAACTACAACCACCTCAACCTCAGCATGAAAACCTCGGGCACCATCCTGACGGCCGACGAGATGCTGGCCCGCGCCCACGAGGTCACCCAGAGCCAGATCGCCGACAACGAGCTGATGCTCCGCGCCTGCGAAGAGCTGGAGCTGGAGCTTTCCAAGGAGCTGGAGGAAGAGCTGGCCATTGAAAAGGACGAATGGATCGAGTCGCTGGGCGGCCTTTCGGGCTATCTCGATTACCTCAACGACAACGCCATGACCGACCGTCTGTACGATAAGCTGCAGAAGCAGAGCTACTACTATTCGATGCTGCACGATTATCTGGCCGAGGCCGAAGGCAGCGTCATCCTCGACGACCAGGGCCTGCGCCAGTTCTTCTCGGAGAACTACATCAAGGTCAAGTATATCCGCCTGTCGACCCTCGATGAAAACGGCAGTCTCCGCAGCGATGCCGAACTCAACGAGCTGCACGAACAGGCCAAGGGCATCCTGACCCAGATCCGCAGCGGCGAGCTGGACTTTGACTATGCCATGGCCACCTACAACGACGACCCCATCATGACCGAGCGCCCCACCGGCATCACGGTCAGCTCGCAGGATGGCCTGATCCGCGAATACATCACCGATGCCTTTGCCCTGCAGGATGGCGAGATCGGCGGCATCTATCAGTATTCCGACGG
>JAFQKM010000201.1 GCA_017396925.1 Clostridia bacterium | reverse complement strand
TTATACACATGCATCAAAAAAATGTTCAACAGAATCATTCCCTGTTTTTTATTCATCATGCCGAAATTCTGTTTTTTCTTTTTATGCTGTCCGAAAAAAGGCTGCTCATTCGTTATAATAAGTATAGAAGAAAACTGCCACAAAGGAGGTCTGCCCCATGAAACCGCGCCGCACACTGCAAAATCCGCGCAATCTGATCCTGACGCTGCTCTCTGTCCTGCTCACGCTGCCCTACAGTCTGTCCTCAGGCGGCCCCTATACGTCCTTGCTTGTCGGCCTGCCTGCCCTTGCGGTCATTCATCTGGTGCTCGGCACAGCGGTTTTCCACGATGACCCCAATGAAGCCGTTGCCAAAGATCGCGAAAAGGCAGTCACCGATCTGCTGCAGAACCCCTTCTTCATCTTTTCCAAAGGTGCAGGCGGCGGTGCCATTTCCACACAGGATGTACAAAGCTCCGACGAAGGCCGCTGTATCGCCTTCTCGTGGCTGACAGTTGCAGCCGTCCATCTGCTCAATGCCGTCCTGATCGAAGACAAACTGGCCTACACCGGCCCCATGCGGCTGAGCCGCTACTGGCCCGTATGGCTGCTATGCATCGCCCTTGCCACATGGGACATTTATAAGCATCTCAAAAAGAAATAGTAATATGCCAAAAGGCCTCCCAAAAGGGAGGCCTTTCTTTTATAAGTTTCCAGTCAGTCGGCAGATGCCGAAGATGGGCAGACCAACAAGAGCCGCCGTGCTCCAGCAATCGATAAAGACGATCAGCAGCTCGGCAAGGTCGATATGCATCGACGATACCGCATACAGGATGACGATCAGCCCTATATGGCCGGCCATCATCCCCGCCAGCAGGCG
Organism: Clostridia bacterium; assembly: GCA_017396925.1. Taxonomy (GTDB): domain Bacteria; phylum Bacillota; class Clostridia; order Oscillospirales; family Butyricicoccaceae; genus RGIG1902. Next base: position 2,343 of record JAFQKM010000201.1, on the reverse strand, counting down.
GCGTCCCTGCCGCAGCATACCGTGGTCCTCCAGTGCTGCCGTCAGTCCCAGCAAAACTGCACCGATGGCCATATACGGCCCCAGCGACGATAGCTGCTGGCGCAGCTCGCCCAGCTGCTCATAACGCGGCCAGTTGGTGGCCGACGGCACATTCATCATACGGTGATAAAGGGTATCCTGCAGATACTGAAGCGTGCAAAGACTAAGGATCAGAACTGCCAGTAACAGGGCTGCCAAATAAAACAGTTTCCGGCTCATTGCGCTCCCCCTTCCTCGTGGATGATCAGGTTGTCATGGATCTGTTTGAGCACATCGCCCCCCTGCGAAAGCTCTGTCTCCACATCGGTGCGAATACTGAACATATATCGATGATATTGGCCGTCCTTTGTATCATTTTCCACCCAGCTCAAGCCACTGAAGTTCTTTAGACCTGCAAGGATCTCTTCCAGCCTTTTTGCCCCGCGCGCGACCGCTTCCTGCTCCAAATCTTCGGTATCCAAAGGACTTCCGACAATTTTACCCGAATAGGTCGACTCCAGCTTCTTGAGAAAGAAGGCCACATAATCGTCCTCCAGCGGATAATCGGGATCCTCTGTCTGGAAGAGAATATAATAAAAGTCCTCCGATTCGATGCGTTCGGTCTCATACATACGGTCGGGCAGCCAGCCGAACTCGATGGTATAAATGGCCGGATTCTCGGGCGGCGGTGTTTCTACCCCCTCTTCCGAAGAAATGTAATGCTCGAAAACACGGACGATGGTCTCGACGGCACGGCGGCGGTTGGCCTGCACCGTCATGGTGCCCGAAAAGCCAAAGACCAGCAGAACCATGGCCACAGCTGCGGCACGCTTCATCGGCCCTTTGGCTGCCTGCACGGTTTCAAACCATCTGTATTTCCGAAACAGCCGCGCCGCACGCTGCCGGGATGCCGGCGAGAACTCGTGCTCGGCATCGGGCAGGCTTTCGGCAATCAGCTGACCTGCGCGGTCGATATGCTGCCGGATCATGCTGTCGTTCATCATCGTTCAATGCCCTCCTCTCGCAGTCGTTCGGCAAGGCGGACCTTTGCCCGCTCGATGGATTTATACACGGCACGCAGCGGCTTGCCCAGCAGATCGGCCACCTCCTGGGGTGTAAAACCCATCTGATAGCGCAGGAGCAGCAGGCTGCGGTACTGGGGCGGCAGGCCCGCAATGGCCCGCGCCACGGCATCCCCATCTCCTACTGCCTCTTCAAAGGATGGCTGGGCAAAATCATCCAGATCTTCCTCGAAAGGCAGGTGCAGGCGGCGCTTGCGTTTGCGGTAGAGGTCGATGGCGCAGTTTTCGGCAACGGCAATGCCATAAGCCCGCGCTTTGGGGTCATGTGCCGCGGGAATGGCCTTGGGCAGAACCAGCATCCGCAGAAAAGCTTCATGCACGGTATCTTCTGCACCGGCCACATCACCGAGGATGCGAAAGGCGGCATGATACATGGCCGAGCGATGGGCATAATAGAAGTCCTCAAACCGGCTCTTTTCCTCCGGTGTGTCCAGCGCCGCAAGGTACAGGCTCAGCATCACGCATCCCCCTTTCGGTCCAGCCAGAGCCGCAGGCCAAATCCGCCTGCAAAGCCCAGCAGAGTACAGAATACCGGCTCAACAGCCGCATAATACACCTGTATCCAAAGCCACCGGGCGACATCACCAGAAACCGCGCCTGAAAGCCAGATCAGCGGATAGATCGTCAGGATCAGCACCGGCAGGATGCAGATCAGCAGAAGCAGCAGGCGCATTGGCTTATGCAGCCCATGCAGATGCCCGGTCTCGACCCATAGGGCCGGAATGGCCCCCAGCGCTGCCATGGCCATCGGTCGGATACAAAAAATGAAATACCGATGGTATCGCATGGCCCACGGCACAGCCCATGACGCGTGATAGCCGACATCCAGCACTACATAGACTAAGCGGAGAATAACCGCCGCCAGCAGGATCAGTATATAGAAAAACAGCAATCGCCGTCTGGTTTTTTCACCCATTCAGATCTCCCCTTTCATCTATCATAACGAAATCGGCGGCACATTTTCGACAGCATCATCCGCCGATTTTTCATTTTCAGCAGGCTGCACAATTTCTTTTATGCACCCTGTAAAACAAAAATCCCCCGCACCTTCCGGTGCGGGGGATCAGAGAACGGTTTTTACTTGGCGATGGAAGCCAGCAGATCGGCGTCCATAAAGACGTCCAGTGCGCAGGCGGCCATGGCCTTGATGGCAGTCAGGTTGGCCTTGTAAGCCAGCTCGCCGTCAACGTGAGCCAGGAAGGCTTCGTTGTGGCAGCTGCTGCCGTCGGTATTCTCAACGTCG
>JAFQKM010000200.1 GCA_017396925.1 Clostridia bacterium | reverse complement strand
GGCCACACTGCGTTTATCGACCCCAGAACTGAGGAGTTCAAGGCCGACTCTCTGGAAGAATTCTGCCAGTTGGGTTCCCGCATTGTCACCACCACCCCCCTGACCATCTGCGAGAACTCCCTGTTTGGCCCCATGGGTGCTTCCGGCGACGTCTGGGCAACGCCCTTCAAGGCTGCCACCATCGGCCCCAGAGACATCATGCACGCCAAGGAGCGCTGTGAAGTGCATAACTTCGTCAACCCCGACGGTTCCTCCTGGCAGAGAATGGTCTCCCGTCTGGAGCTGTACGGCCCCATCACCCAGGACTTCCCCGCTTCCATCCTGAGACTGGGCAAGGGCACCTGCTACGTGTCTGAGGGCATTGCTGCTCCTTTCGCAAGCTGGAGCTACGGCCTGGAAGATAGATATTTGAGCGTCTAAACCATCGCCACTCCTTTCGCAAGCTGATCCTACGTTCTGGAGGACAGATATCTGTAATCCGCATTACTCCCTCATTTCCTTTCGGCCGCGCTGCAGAAGCAGGAACCTGCAGCGCGGCCACCTTATAGTTTGAGGTTCTATGCAAATAGTTGGCGAATGCAGCAATTACCCCGACCTACGATATTGCCGTAGGTCGGGGTGTATATATTCCGTACCAATCCGCCGCACGATAAAAAAGGCCTACTTTTTTATCCTTTTTGACAAATGGAGTTCTTTGTCACTTGTATATCCGAGTTTGTTATAAAATGATTGGGCGATTATATTTTCATCACCTGTGAGAAGTTCGTATTTATGAAGCGGATAGTTCTCCATACAATGTTTCTCGGCAAAGGAAAGCATCTTGCTTGCAATACCTTGTTTTCTGTAAGCTGGGCGGACATACACTTCTGTGATTTCCGGCATGTAGTCATCGTAGCAGAATGATTTTTTTAACTGGACACACACAAATCCAGTCAAGATGCCGTCCTTATCATCGACAATCACAACCTCCTGCGAATTGTTCAAAAGCGAATTCCGAATATTCTCTGTGGTTGTTTCACCTTTGCCATTAAATTCGTCATTCAGAAGACAGAGTTGTTCTGTGTCATTTGCAGTTGCTTTTCTTACCATAAGTACGCTCCGAATTGAAATCTATGGACATATACGGTTAACAGGCACAGCAGATTGCACTGCTGTGCCTGTTGAAAATCTTACAAATAGAAAAGTATCAGGAGAAGATAGGCTTCAAAGCTGCGGCCAGGGTGTCCTTCTGAGCCTGAGCCTCGGCCAGATCCTTACCCAGGGTGGTGTAGTAAGCCTTGACCTTGGGCTCGGTGCCGGAGGGACGGACGATGACGGTTGCGCCGCCTTCCAGACCATAGACCAGAACGTTGGCTGCGGGCAGGCCAGTCTCTTCGGTCTTCTTGTAGTCAGTGACCTTGACGACCTTGTAGCCGCCGATCTCTGCGGGAGGATTGGTGCGCAGGCCTTCCATGATGCCAGCCATCTTGTCCATGCCGCTGAGGCCGGGGAACTCGAAGGAGTCGATCTTGTTCAGGTAGCGGCCGTACTTTGCGTAGATGGCCTCCAGACGCTCCTTGACGGAGGAACCGATGGAACGGTAGTAGGCGGCCATTTCGCAGATCAGCATGGAGCCGATGATGGCGTCCTTGTCGCGGACATAGGGACCTGCCAGATAGCCATAGGATTCTTCAAAGCCCAGGATGAAGCGATCCACTTCACCGGCAGCTTCCAGACCTGCGATCTGATCGCCGATCCACTTGAAGCCGGTGAGGACGTTGCGCATTTCCACGCCGTAGTTGGCGGCGACAGCATCGGCCAGAGGGGTGGAGACCAGGGACTTGACAGCCACGGGGTTCTTGGGCATGGTGCCCTTTTCGATGCGGCCTTCGCAGATGTAGTCCAGCAGCAGAACGCCCACTTCGTTGCCGGAGACCAGCTCGTAGGAGCCGTCGGGACACTTCATGGCAATACCAACGCGGTCGGCGTCGGGATCGGTGGCCAGCATCAGGTCGGCGCCGGTCTTCTCGGCCAGTTCCAGACCCAGCCGCAGAGCCTCGAAGATCTCGGGGTTGGGATAGGGGCAGGTGGGGAAGTTGCCATCGGGATCCTTCTGCTCGGGTACGATGGTGATGTCGTCGATGCCGATGTCGTTGAGGACGCGCATGACGGGCACCAGGCCGGAGCCGTTCAGGGGAGAGTAGACCAGCTTCAGGCCGGCGGTCTTGCACAGGCCGGGGCGGATGGAGCGGGCCTTGATGGCATCGTACAGGGCTTCCTTACAGTCATCTTCCACGTACTGGATCAGGCCCTGTGCCATGCCTTCTTCAAAGGACATCATCTTGGCGCCAGTGAGAATGTCGGTCTTCTGGATCTCGGCGTAGACGATATCGGCGGCTTCGTCAGTCATCTGGCAGCCGTCGGGGCCGTAGGCCTTATAGCCGTTGTACTTG
>JAFQKM010000199.1 GCA_017396925.1 Clostridia bacterium | reverse complement strand
CAGACCTCGCCGATGGGGGCCAGCAGGGCGCGGTTGTCGCTTGCCAGCTTTTTGCAGGTGTCGATCATCTTCTGCTGGTTTTCGGGGAAGCGGCGTTCGGCCCATGTCATATAAACCACCGGCTTGACACCGCAGCGGTGGCAGAGGCCGATGATGTCGGCACCGATCTCGAGGGTTGAGCTGATGGGCGGATAAGGATGGGCAGCCTGCTGGATAACGCAGTAGTCATAGCCGCCATGCATCAGATTGAAGCGCAGGGCGAAGTATTCCTTGCGGTGCCATGCCAGTTCGCGGCCCGAATAGGCCAGCATGGTCACATGGGGTTTTTCGCCGGTGGTTTTTTCCACAAACTGTGCAAAAAGCTCGGGCATATCATTGAAGAAGGTATGGCTGTTGCCTAAGAATAAAACTTTCATTGGTTTTCTCCCTTCAAAGGAAAGTAATTGTATATTTTGATTATATTTCATCCGGCTGTGCCGTGCAAGAACAATATAAATGTTAAGATATTTTAAAATATTGCGCCATGCCTGTTTACAGCGGCTTTCATTCCGTGCTAAGATAAAAGAAAAACGGAGGTGTATGCGCCGTGAAATACAGGTTTGTTGCTTTTCTGTTGGCGTTGGTCTTGTTGCTGGGTTTGTGCGGCTGCGGCACCACGGTCGATCCAAGGGCTTTTGGTGAAGGGCTTTCCTATGAGGTCACCGAGCAGGAGGATTTTGTGCTGCTGAGCTACAAAGAGGGCAAGGTGCAAAAGCTGGCCCGCTATGACCCGGAAGATGAAAAGCTGACGGTTTTTGAAGAGATGCCCGTCGATGTTTCTTCCAATATCAGCGATTTGATGATGATCGGCGAAAACTTCTTCTATCGCCGCAGCGGCCGGTATATGTGGCGGCTGAGTCCCGACGGCAAGGGCGGCTATGACAAGACCTATATTGCCGAGCTTGGCCGCAATGTGGAAGCCATGCTGTTGGATGGCGATACCATCCTTGCCGCAACCATCTACCGTCCCGATACAACGAAAAAAGAGGGATTGGCCTTCTACCGTATCGACGGCGAAGGCAATGCCGTGCAGGTCGGCCTGCTGGAGGAGCTGGAGCATCCCGGCACATGGTATGATCTGACGCTGGATGGGGATACCCTCATCTGTACATCCAGCGCGTGCTGCAGCGAAGAACACCATGAATACCGCGTGAAGATCGCATAAAAATCCGCAGCGGCCCGGGACGAACATCGTCCCGGGCCGTTCTCTGTTTGCAAACCATGCCGAAATATGGTATAAGCAAGATAGACAACCGCAAGGAGGAGCTTTTTATGAAGTTTACCGTCATCGGCGCCGGCAATACCGGTCATGCCGTTACCGCATATCTGATGGACAAGGGCGTCGAGACCACCCTCTATACCCGTGACCCCGAAAAGGCACGCATCATTGCTGCCGAGGGTCTGACCGCCTATGGCAGCCTTGCCGGCACATGGCATCCCGGCGTCACCTGTGATCTGGCCGAGGCCGTACGGGATGCCGACTATATCCTGGTCATGACGCTGGCCAATGCCCATCGCGCCGTGGCCGAAGCCCTCCGGCCCATCCTGTCGGAAGGGCAGACGGTCATCGTGTTCAACAGCAACTGGGGCGCACTGGAGTTTGTGCAGGTGCTGGGCGAAGATGTGGCGGCGAAAAATCTGACCGTTGCCGAAACGGCGGCCCAGCTCTTTATCGCCGCTTCCCCCATGCCGGGCCGCGTGCGCCTGAGCCTTAAGAACAAGGTCGGCCTTGCAGCGGCCGACCCCGAAAAGACCGAGCCCCTCTGTGCTGCACTGCACGAGATCTTCCCCCAGTTCGAGCCGGTCGGCTCGATCATCCAGAGCACCATGGGCACCACCAATCCGGTCATCCATGTGCCGGTCACCATCTGCAATGCCGCCCGTGTGGAAAACGGCCAGCCCTTCCTCTTCTATGTGGAGGGCGCATCCCATGCCGCCATCGATCTGGTCCTGCAGCTCGACCGCGAGCGCATTGCCGTTGCCAAGGCATTGGGCTGCGAGATCGAGGATGTCCTCACCGGCATCAACAGCTTCTGGCCCACCAAGTATGACAATCTTTTCGACGCCCTGACCAAAAACCCGGCCTATCAGCAGACCATGGGCCCGGGCAAGCTGGATCACCGCTATATCACCGAGGACGTGCCCTATGGCATTGCCCCCATCGCCCAGATCGGCCGACTTTTCGGCGTGCCGACGCCGGCCACCGATGCCCTGCTGGCCTATCTGCACTGCATCCTGCCCGAGCGCCTGCTGCAGAGCACGCTGACCTTTACACGGGAGGACTTTGCAAAATAGGCTGCGCCTTGATTCGGCAGCCGGATGGGGCTATAATAAAGAGGTACAATACCCATTCATATAGGAATTAAGCCCGAATACATGGATTTTCTGCAATATTTTGAACGATTTGAACAGACCATCGAGATTGAGCAGGCAAAGTTTTTTCTGACCATGCTCTGTTCGATGCTACCGGTGGTCGAACTGCGCGGCGGTATCCCCTTCGGCACTGCCCTGGGGCTGACGATGGGGCAGGCCTGTCTGGCTGCCGTTATCGGCAATATGCTGCCCATCCCCTTTCTCATCCGCTTTACCCGCAGGGTCTTTGCCTGGCTGAAAGGGCACATCCCGGCCCTGCAGGGCATGATCTCGCGATTGGAGCAGAAAGCTGCCGGCCAGCGCGGATTGGTCGACCGATATAAGTTCTGGGGTCTGCTGATCCTCGTGGCGGTGCCGCTGCCCGGTACGGGCGCATGGACAGGTGCGCTGGTGGCCGCCTGCATGGGCATGAAGCTGCGGCAGGCATTGCCGGCCATCTTTGTCGGCGTGCTGATCGCCGGCGGATTGGTATCGGCCGTCACATTGGGCCTCATCGCCATTTAGAAACACACGACAGGGAGATATAGAGATGACCATCACATGTAAAAATCCCAAATGTAAAAAGACCTTCGACGTTCCCGGCGGTCAGGGCAAGGTCATGGTGGCCTGCCCCCACTGCGGCGCCAAGTTTATGGGTGATACCGGCAATGTGCCCGATGCCCCCACACCCAAGCCTGCGCCCAGGCCCAAGGTTACACCTGTACCCAAGCCCAAGGTTACGCCTGTACCCAAGCCTGCGCCCGGCCCCAAGGTTACGCCTGTATCCAAGCCGACTCCCGGCCCCAAGGTGACACCTGCGCCCACGCCGCAGCCTCCTGTGCCGCCGGTCAAGCCCGACAGCACCATCCGCTTCTGGCGTCCGAGCCATGCCTACAAGGAGTTCAACATGACCGGCCTTAACAATATGGCGGCAGACAAGGAAACTTATTTTATCTATGTCGATAACGTCGAGAAGGGCGAGCTTAAGGCAGACGATGTCCTGGCCCTCGACATTTCCTCGATGACCGGTCATATCCTCGAAGTGCGCCGCGGCGCCCTCGGCCTCAAGTTGCCTGCCGGCAAGGCGGTTATTCCCGCAGGCGGCGGCAGCTACACCTTCACCGCCTTTAACAGAAACCTGTGGGGCGGCCCCGTACAGGATCCCTTCGGCGATGCCGTTGTGCAGTATATGGTGCAGACCTACGCCGGCAAGACGATCCAGTCCTGGTTCCATGCTGCCAACAATGCCCGCGGCAGCGTTGGATTCAGCGTTCACGCCAAGGGCGTGAAGTTTTTCTACACCCTCACCGAGACCAAGGGCTGGAAGGAATGGAGCACCGGAAAGCACGAGCAGGAACTGAGCTATGCGCAGGCCGGTATCCATCTGCCCTTCCCTGCCGGCGCTTCGGATTACGGCTATTGGAGCTATCTGGAGGATCGTATCCGGGAGGCCGTCTGCATGCAGCTGGGCTATGAACGGCATCTGGGCGAGCTGCGCCCGGCCACCGGCCCCGCGACGCTCTGATTTTTAAAGAAATCTATCGGCCGTCCTGCAATTATGCAGGGCGGCCTTTTTCTGCGCATAGAATCTTTTCAGATTGTTTAAAATCTGTTCAGTATGTGTTCAGTTTGGGATGCTATACTCTACACTGAAAACTTTTAAGGAAAGGTTTGTGCTTATGAAGACAAAACTGATCGCATCGGCCCTGGCATTGGGCCTTCTGCTGGGCGGCTGCGGCACCGCACCGGGCAATACAGATCCCGATTCCGCAGCCGGAACCTATAAGGATGCCGTAAACATCGCCCTGTCGGACGAAGGCATCACAGTGGACGGCAAGGCCATTTCAGAAGATACTGCACAGGCTGTGTATAAGGCATATGACATCGTCTATTACGAAGAAGGCCACGACTTCACCTATGGCGAAGGCGAAGAGAGCGACGCACACAGCGCCGACGAGGCTGCGGCCCATACCGTTGTCCATATTACCCAGCCGGGCACCTATGCCCTCAGCGGCACCCTCTCGCAGGGACAGGTGGCCGTCGATCTGGGCGAAGAGGCCGAGGAAGACCCCAATGCCGTGGTCACTCTGATTCTCAATGATGTCGATATCGCCTGCACGGTAGCGCCGGCGGTCATCTTCTATAACGTCTATGAGTGCGGTTCGGCCGACGCCGAAACAGCTGCCTATACGGTGGACACCGCAGCGGCCGGCGCCAATGTCATCATCGCCGACGGCACTGAAAACAACATCGAAGGCTCCCACGTGGCCCGCATCTATAAGGACGGCACCCAGGAGCTGAATGACGAGGGCACCGAAGTGGTGGACGCCAAGAAGCTGCACAAGTACGATGCCGCCTTCTATTCCAAAATGACCATGAATGTGGCAGGCGAAGAGAAGGGCGACGGCGTTCTGAACATTCTGGCCGACAACGAAGGCCTCGATTCCGAACTGCATCTGACCCTGAATGGCGGCGTTATCAACATCGAATCGGGCAACGACGGCATCAACACCAACGAGGACGGCGTATCGGTCACCACCGTCAACGGCGGCGAGGTCAATATCACCGTCAACGGCTCCACCGGCGAGGGCGACGGCATCGATTCCAACGGATGGCTGGTCATCAATGGCGGCACTGTCCGTGCCAGCGCCTGCAGCTTCAGCGGCGACGCCGGTATCGATTCGGATATGGGCATCTATATCAACGGCGGCACCGTCGAGTCCGGCGGCAATATGCTCGATGCCATCGCCGGCGGCGAGCAGACCTATGCCGTATTCAACTTTGCCCAGCGTATGACCGGCGGCAGCGAGATCATCCTCAGGAATGCCGCGGGTGAAGCGGTGTATACAGCGGTGCCTGCGAACGATTTCTCGATCCTTATTCTGGCCGGCGACCATCTGGCGCCCGGCGACTATACCCTGTGGCAGGGCGAGACCCAGCTGGCCGGCAGCAGCGGCGGCGGAATGGGCGGCTTTGGCGGCGGCAAGGGCGGCATGATGCGCCCCGAGGGCGAGATGCCCGAAGATATGCCCGAACCCCAGCTGCCGGAAGGCTTCGAGAAACCCGAAGGCGGATTTGGCCGCCAGGATATCGTTAAGAATGAAGACGGCACCATCACCCTCCCCGACGGCACAGTCGTTAATCCCGAGGATATGCCCCAGCGCGACTGGATAGGCGGCAGGCAGGATGGTATGCCCCAGCCCGAACTGCCCGACGGCGAGGCCCCCGAGATGCCCACACCCGATGGCTTCGGCAAGGGCGGCCGCGGGGATTTCGGCGGCAATAGGATCGCAGCCGAGACCTCCCCTACCTTTACGATCGTCGAGGGCGGCAATATGTTCTCGGCGGTTTCCACCTACGAAAAAGCATAAAGCTGTGCAAAATACAAAAGCCGTACCCCATATGGGGTACGGCTTTTGCTGTATGGGAAAGAATAGGGAGAGATATGCAGGTTATTCGCCGAAGTAGGCTTTGATCTGTTCCATACGGGCCATCTGATCGACTTTGAAGGGGCAGCGGCCGTTGCAGTGACCGCACTGTACACAGTCGGAAGCCTTCTTTTCCAGCTTGGCATAATGGTCCCTGGCCATGGTGTCGCCGGCCAGCGCCAGATCGTAATACTTGTTGATCAGGCCGACGTCGAGGCCCATGGGACAGGGCTGGCAGTGGTTGCAATAGACGCAGACGCCGCTGGCGTCCTGCGGGGCAAAGGTGCCAAGGATCGAATAATCCTTCTCTTCGGGGGTGGCTTCAAAATACTGCAGCAGCTCGGCCATATCCTGCTTGCTGCGGACGCCGGGCAGAATGGTCAGAACGCCGGGCTTATCGAGGGCATACTGGATGCACTGGTTTTTGGTGAGCGCCTGCTTGAAGGGAGAGGTGGAAGCATCGAGCAGCTGGCCGCCGCTGAAGGACTTCATGACCGAAATGCCGACCCCTTCCTTTTCGCAGCGGCGGTAGAGGGACATACGCTCGTCGACCGAGCCGATGCCATAGGTGCCCTGCTTGTAGTCGTAGCCGGGATTGATCGAGAACATGAGCATATCGAGGACACCCATATCGAGCACGCGGTTGGCCACCTCGGGGGTGTGGGACGACATACCGATGTGGCGAACGACCCCCTGCTGCTGCAGCTGCCGGATATATTCCAGCGCGCCCGACTTGAGGTAGTTGTCGACGTCTTCGTGGGTATCAAGGCAATGGATGAAGCCAAAGTCGATATAATGGGTCTGGAGGCTCTTGAGCTGCCAGTCGATCGAACGCTTGATGACCTCCAGATCGCCGGTCCAGCCGTATTTGCCGGTCTCGTAGTTGGCGCCGAAGTGCATCTGGAAATGGATCTTGTCGCGGCAGCCGGCAAATGCACGGCCAAAGGGGACGAAGGGATCGGCATCGGCCGAAGCCAGATCGAAATAGTTGACACCATGTTCGATGGCATATACGGCGGCTTCCTCGATGGCCTTTTCGCCGGCCTGGCCGATATAGGAGGTGCCGAAGCCGATGACGCTGATCTCGGCGCCGGTGCGGGGATGCTTGCGGTATAACATGGGGTTTCTCCTTTCATACGGTGAACTTCTACACCCTCACTCTAACATTGAAGCTGACTTTAAGTGCAAGAGGTTTTTGCAGAAAAGAAGAGCCGCATCCGAAACTTGCCGGATGCGGCCCTTCTCTGTCTATGAAAAAAGAATGGGGGAGCGGTTATTCTGCTTTGGTTCTGTAGATGATATCCTCGCGCTTGGGGCCGGTGGAGATGATCGTGATGGGATAGCCGATCTTCTCTTCGACAAACTCGACATAGCGACGGGCATTCTCGGGCAGATCTTCCCAGCGCTTGCAGCCCAGAATATTGCACTTCCAGCCGTCGACATATTCGTAGACCGGCTTGGCGCGGTCGAGCAGCGGAGTGACGGGGAAGTCTTCGATGATCCTGCCGTCGACCTCGTAGGCTGTGCAGACCGGGATGCGGTCGAGATAGCCCAGAACATCGATGAGCGACAGGCAGACGTCGGTGCAGCCCTGCAGCATACAGCCGTATTTTACGGCAACGGTGTCCAGCCAGCCCATACGTCTGGGACGGCCGGTGGTGGCGCCGTATTCGCCGCCATCGCCGCCGCGCTCGCGCAGCTCGTCGGCCTCGGGTCCGAAGATCTCGGATACAAAGGCGCCGGCGCCGACGGCCGAAGAATAGGCCTTGACCACAACGATGACTTCGCCGATGGCGTGGGGCGGGATGGCCGCACCGACACAGGCAAAGCCGGCCAGCGGCGAAGAGGAGGTGGTGAAGGGATAGATGCCGTTGTCGGGATCCTTGAGGGAACCCAGCTGGCCTTCCAGCAGGATATTTTTGCCGGCACGGATGGCCTTGTTGAGGAAAACGGCGGTGTCGCCCACAAAGGGGGCCAGACGGGTGCGGTAGGCGGTCAGCTGGTCGAAGAGCTTTTTGGGATCGAGCAGCTCCTCCTGCTTGTAGAGGGACTGCAGGGTGACATTCTTCTGCTCGCAGGCGGTTTCCAGCTTGCGCATCAGCACTTCGTCCTCGAAGAGGTCGCAGACCTGAATGCCGATCTTGAGGTATTTATCCGAATAGAAGGGGGCGATGCCCGATTTGGTGCTGCCGAAACCCTTGCCGCCCAGGCGCTGTTCTTCCAGCGCATCAAAGAGGATATGATAGGGCATGACGATCTGCGCGCGGTCGGAGACCATGATGTTGGGCATGGGTACGCCCTGGGCCAGCACCTCGTCCAGCTCCTTGAAAAACTGGCCGATGTCGAAGGCCACGCCCTGGGCAATGACATTGGTGACATTTTCGCGGCAGATGCCCGAGGGCAGCAGATGCAGGGCAAACTTGCCGTAGCGGTTGATGATGGTGTGTCCGGCGTTGGCGCCGCCCTGGAAACGGACGACGATATCGCTGTTTTCGCTGAGCAGATCGGTCATCTTGCCCTTTCCCTCGTCGCCCCAGCAGCCGCCGACAATTGCACGTACCATAATGGTCTCCTCCTGTATGTGTCAGATAGAATCAGTTTGATCAAAAACAGGAACAGTATACACCCGATTTATCCATTCGCCAAACGAATAATTCTAATGCTATACATAAGCTGAATTAATGGAAAACAGTATAAAAAAATACCGCCGATCGAGGGTCGGCGGTATTTGTATGAACGTTTTCAGGCCGGGATCTTATTCGTTGATCTCGATGCTGGTGCCGGAAGCTGCGGGCTTTCTGCCGCCGCGTCTGCGGCTGCCCGATCTCTGGCCTCCCTTGCCCGAAGGCTTCTTGCCGCCGCGGGTCTGCTGAGGCAGATCGGTGGGGGCGACGATGACCTTACGGTTGGGCTCGCTGCCTGTGGAATATGTGGTCACACCCTCGACCTCCTGAAGGGCCGAATGGATGATTCTGCGTTCATGGGGATTCATGGGCTCCAGAGCGACGCCCTTCTTATACTTGAGGGCCTTCTGGGCGGTCTTGTTGGCCAGAGCGATCAGCGCAGCTTCACGCTTGGCGCGGTAGTTTTCGGTATCGACCGTAACTCTCCAGCGCTCGTCCTCGTCCTTATTGGTGACGATGGAGGTCAGATACTGGAAGGCGTCGAGGGTATCGCCGCGGCGGCCGATGATCGCGCCCATATTGTCGCCCGACAGCTCGAGGTGAATGGTCTTCTCCTCTTCGTTCTCGGAAACTTCGATGTGCGCGGGGGTGCCGAAGCGGGTCAGCAGACCTGCGAGAAAGTCCTTGGCCTTGCCGGCGGGGGACGCCTGGTAGGTCACCTTGACAATGGCAGGCTCCTTGCCGAAACCGAAGAAGCCCGACTTGGGCTTTTTGACGACCTCGACCGAGACTTCGTCACGATCGCAGCCCAGTTCTTTCAGGGCATTCAGGATAGCGGCGTCGATGGAGTCACCCTTTGCCTCTATTACCTTGATCATTTTACCTTTTTTCCTCCGGTCTTGTTAGTAAGCTCGTTGTTGTTGTTCTCTCCCTGCTTCATGCAGTAGTTGGTCAGAATGACCTCCTGTACACAGGTGAAGAGGTTATTGGCGATCCAGTAGATGCCGACGGCAGCCGGCAGTACGAAGCCAAAGTAGCCCGACATGAGGGGCATCATCATGGTCATGCTCTTGTTCATCTGTTCGGTCTTTTCGTCCTCGGACGAAGCCTGGCCGCTTACCTGCCGGTTGAGGCGGTTGGTGACCTGCGAGGTCATCCAGGCGGTGGCTGCCGACAGAATGGGGATGATCCAAAGCGCGGAAAACTCCTTGAAGTTGGGGGTCAGGGTCAGGTCGAGGCCCAGGAAGGTGAAATCGACGGGATAGATGGCGTCGGAGATCGCCTTGAGCTGATCGAAGTTCTGGGCAAACTGGCCGCAGATCTGCAGCTGGTAGCCATAGGTGGTCTCGATCTCGAACAGCTTGGCCATCTCGGCGATGGCTTCGGCCGGGACATGCATGAAGTATGTCAGGGGCTGGGTGACGACATAGTACAGACCGATCATGATGGGGAAGGTCAGCAGCATGGTGCCGCAGCCGCCCATGGGAGAGACATTCTCTTCCTCATAGAGCTTCATGACTTCCTGGTTGTACTTTTCCTGATTGTTGCCGTACTTCTTCTGAAGTTCCTTGAGCTTGGGATTGATGCGCTGCATAGAGATCATGCTTCTCTTCTGCTTGATCGAGAGAGGCAGCATGATGATCTTGGCCAACAGGGCGAACAGGATGACCGAGAGGCCATAGTTCTGTGTGAAGCCATAGATGGCTTCCATGACATAGCCCATTGGCGTAGCGATAATTGTCATCAGATCTTATCTCCTTGGTTTGGTGCCGCGTTATGCGGCGCGGGGTTTTGCGTAAACAGTAAAAAACGGGTGCCTGCACACACCATAAACATTACAGCGGGCGGCACACCTCACGGTACCGGATCGTATCCCCCTTTGGATAAGGGGTTGCACCGTATGATCCGCCAGAGGGCCATAAGTCCCCCTTTGATGGCGCCGTACTTCTCAATGGCCTCGAGGGCGTATTGAGAGCAGGTAGGAATATAACGGCAGCATGGCTGCCTTTTGAGATGGGAAAGATGCTTCCGATAGAATCGGATCAGCCATAAAAACAGGCGCTTAAGCATTCGCCTGCGCCTCGGGCTTTGCCTCTGCAGCGCCAAGCTGGCGAAGCAGCTGCATCATCTCGTCCATCAGCGCCTCGAAGGGCGCATGCTCGGCTGCGTGCCGGGCAACGATAACGATGTCGTATCCGCTTTTGATCTCCTGCTCGTGCAGCCGATAGGCCTCCCTGATGCGGCGGCGAATGCGGTTGCGCGTCACTGCATGTCCGAGCTTTTTGGAGACGGTGATCCCCAGGCGGTCGACGGGGCCGAGACGGTTTTTCATCACATAGACGACCATCGTCTTGCCGGCCTTGTTCTTGCCGCGTCCGTAGAGGGCGCGGAAGCGATGATTTTCGTTTAACGATTGGGTTTTGATCATGAAAAGTCACCTTCTAAAACTTAAGACCGCTTAAAAAAGCGGTCTTAAAACTATCTTAGTGGGACAGTCTTGCTCTACCCTTAGCGCGACGTCTGGCCAGAACCTTTCTGCCGTTTCTTGTTCTCATGCGCTTCATGAAACCGTGTTCCTTGCTGCGCTGACGCTTCTTAGGCTGATATGTACGAACCATGTTTACACCTCCCAGTTTTGGTTAATGAAAGCCCTTGCGGGCATTT
>JAFQKM010000198.1 GCA_017396925.1 Clostridia bacterium | reverse complement strand
TTGGTGGGAGAAGGTGGATTCGAACCACCGAAGTCACTGACAACAGATTTACAGTCTGCCCCCTTTGGCCACTCGGGAATTCTCCCATATTCAATTTTTCAATTGAATGGAGCTGGTGGACGGATTCGAACCCCCGACCTGCTGATTACAAATCAGCTGCTCTACCTGCTGAGCTACACCAGCTTATTTCTTTCGCTCTGGGCTCTCGCCTCAGCGCTTGATTATAATAACATGAGCCTTGAGATTTGTCAACAGGTTTTTTCGAAAAAATTATTTATTTTTTCCGAGCAGATTTCGAAGCTTTTCTTCCATGGTCTGCCGGCGCAGAAGCTCGGCCGCCAGATCATTTTTCCAGCCTTCGTCGGTATGCTGCAGCAGGCTGCCCTCCCGGCAGCCGCAGGGCAGATCTTCGGCCGGGACCTCGAGGATCCCACCGTCGGCCTGCCCGATCAGAAGGGCGATATCCCCTTCGATGCGGTCCAATACATAGGTGATCGGTTCCATATAACCTCCTGCCCTCATCAGGGCTTGCAGCTGCCGCAGGGTTCGTAGCCCGCATCGATGGCCATGCTGCGCTTCCAGAAAAAGTCCATATTCTCAAAGGAGGGCATATATCTGCAGCCCACCAGATGCAGCTTCTTGTTCTGCCAGTTGCCGATGTAGATCTTAAAGACCGGCACTTCCCCCCTGGCGGTGACGGTGGTGCCGTCGGAGACCAGCACGACCGAACCCTCCTTGTCGGTACGGTGGACCTCGCAGGTCAGCTTTTTGAGGGTGACGGCATGGGGATGGCCATAGCTGTTGTCCTTGCCGCAGGAAATAACGGCGATCTCGGGGTCGACAGCATCCAAAAAGGCCTGACTGCTGGAGGTCTCACTGCCGTGATGGCCCACCTTGAGGATGGTGCTGCGCAGGTTCATGCCCGAGGCCAGCGCCGCCTCTTCGGCCGGCACCTCGGCGTCGCCCGTAAAGAGGACAGAGGTATCGCCATAGGCCACGCGCAGGATGATGGAGGCGTCGTTGGCGTCGTCAAAGCCGGCGCCGTTGGAAATCACGCGGCAGTCGGCACTGCCCAGGCTGAAGGTCTCGCCGATCTCGGGCACCGAGGTGGCCACCTTCTTTTTGGCCAGATCATCGAGCAGCTGCTCGTAGGTGGCCGAGGTGTGGACATAAGGGGAGAGATAGGCCCGGGTGACCTCCATGTTTTCCACCACATAGGGCAGGCCGCCGATATGGTCGGAATGGGGATGGGTAGCGATCAATACATCCAGCTTCTGCACACCGTGGGTGCGCAGATAATCGATGATCCGGGGGCCGGCGCCGATCTCGCCGCCGTCGATCAGCATGGTCTTGCCGTCGGCAATGACCAGGGCACAGTCGGCCTGGCCCACATCGATAAAGTGAACCTCGAAGGGTTGGCTGGCGCCGCCCGAAAGATAGGTGGCAAAGGCGCACAGCAGGGTGATCAGAAGGGCCAGCAGGCGTTTGCCGGCCGTTCCGCTGCGTTTGGTTCTTTTTTTGCTCATATTGGTTTAAAATGCGTGGATGGGTAAAATTGCGAAGGGGCGGAAACTCAGCTCCAGAGGTCTTTTCTGCGCTCCAGCAGCAGATCGAACAGGCCGATGGCCGCCACACTGTCAACAACGACACGGGCGCGATGGAAGATGGCGGGGTCCATATGGCCCTTGAGCTCCAGCTCCTTTTCTTCGCGTGTTTCGGGATCGACCGTCTGCTGCTTCATGGCGATGGAGGGGGTGGGGCGGAAGACGGTGCGGAAGATGACCGGCATACCGTTGGTGATGCCGCCGTTGATGCCGCCGCTCATATTGCTCTTGGTGCGGATCTGCTCGTCTTCATTGACCCACTGGTCGTTGGCCTCCGAGCCGCCCAGATAGGCAAAGCCGAAGCCCATGCCAAACTCGACGCCCTTGACGCCGGGCACGGCAAAGAGCAGATGAGCCAGCATGCTTTCCAGCGAATCGAAGAAGGGGGCGCCGACGCCGGCCGGAATGCCGACCACTGCGGTCTCCAGTGTGCCGCCCACCGAGTCGCCCTCGGCTGCGGCAGCGTCGATGATCTCGCGCATCTCTTCGGCCTTTTCGGCATCGATAACGCCAAAGGCCATATTCTGCAGATTGTCGATGTGGGTGCGCAGCTCGGCCTCGTCACACTCGGGGAAATCCTCGTCGCGGACGTCGCCGCACTGGGCGATGTGGCTGCCGATGACCATGCCCTGCTGCTCGAGTGCGGCCTGCAGAACGCTGCCCAGGGCAACCAGCGCGGCGGTAATGCGGCCCGAGAAATGGCCGCCGCTGCGGATATCGTGATGGCCGCCCAGCTTGGCCCAGGCGGTATAGTCGGCATGGGAGGGGCGGAAAACCGGCGCGCCCTGGCTTTCGGCCAGCTTGCCGTTCTTATTTTCCAGAATGATGGTCATGGGGGCGCCGTTGGTCACGCCGGCGGTGACGCCCGAAAGGATAACGGGCACATCCTCGGGGCGGACGTCTTCGGCCCAGTCGCCGTAGGCGCGGCGCCTGAGCAGGGCCTTTTCCATAACCGAAGGATCGACGGGCAGGCCGGCAGGCAGGCCGTCGCAGGTGACGCCGATGGCAGGGCCCTGGGCCTCGCCGAAGATGGTGATCCGCAGATTGCGGCCGAATGTACTTGTCATATCTATATTCTCCTGTATATTCTGATGGTTTGGTTTCTGTCACACGCAGATGCGCATATATAAATATTGTATTGTAAATCTGCCAAAAAGACAAGTGCCGCCTTTGACTTCAGAAAATCTTAAACAAATTTTATAGATAATTTATGACTTCCCGACAGGAAAGACCTTGCAGAAGCCAATGGCAAAAGGGTATAATAGGTCTTGCATTAAGTAACACCTGTTACTTTTCTTTGTTTATCAAACTATATCCTGTTTTTATAGAAAGGCGTATACCCATGGCATTCAAAATCATTACCGACTCGGCTTCCGACCTGCCCCAGTGGATCATCGATCAATACGATACCCTGGTCATCCCCACCCCCGTTGTCATCAACGGCGTCGACCATCGCGACCGTCAGGACATCTTCCCCAGAGAGTTCTACGATATCCTGCGCGGCGGCGCCGACGTCAAGACCTATCATATCAACGCCGCCATGTTCTACGATGCCTTCGAGCCCTATGCCAAGGCCGGCGACGAAGTGCTGTATATCTGTTTCTCCACCGGCATCGCCGGCACCTTCGGCGCCGCCAACCTGGCCAAGAGCGATCTGCTGGAGAAATATCCCGATTTCCAGATCACCATCATCGATTCCAAGTGTGCCTCCATGGGCTTTGGTCTGACCGTCTATAAGCTGCTGCGTATGCAGGCCAACGGCGCCCCCAAGGAACTGATCATCGAAGCCGCCGAATATTTCTGCGGCCATACCGAGCATTCGATCACCGTCGAGACCCTCGAGTATCTGCTCAAGGGCGGCCGCATCAGCAAGACGTCGGCCACCGTCGGCGGCCTGCTGGGCATCAAGCCCATCATCATCGTCGATCAGAAGGGCTCGCTGGTCTCGGCCGAAAAGGTTCGCGGCCGCAAGGCGTCCATCGACCGTATCATCGCCCGCACCGGCGAAGTCGGAAGCAGCCTCGACCGTCAGATCCTGGCCGTCGTCCACGGCGACTGCCCGGAGGTTGCCGAAGAGATCAAGCAGCGCCTGATCGATACCTACCACTGCAAGGAGGTCGTCATCGGCGAGATCGGCTGCGCCATCGGCGCCCACACCGGCCCCGGCATCGTTGCCGTCGTCTGCAATACCGCAGTGGATGACCGCTTCGAAGCCTATCTGAAATAAGAAAAAATCCACAGCCCATCGGGAACAGGCCGATGGGCTGTTTTTCATGTATAACACTTGACTTAGAGTATGGTTTAGGGTGTATAATCTTATCTGTATAAATTTTATAATTTAAGGAGAGGAAACTATGAAGAACAAGAGATTCGTACTGTTCCTGTGCGTTATGGTTCTGTTCAACATGGCGGCAAGCTTTGCCCATCCCGTCACCCCGACCCTGATCGTCGAGCGCGGGCTGGACAGCTCGATGTTCGGCGTCGCCCTGGCAGCCATGATGACCATGAACTTCTGCTTCTCCCCCTTCTGGGGCAAGCTGTGCGGATACATCCCCACCAAGCGCATCATGCTGATCTGCGGCCTCGGTTATGCCGTCGGCCAGATGATCTTCGGCATGGCGCAGTCTGAACTGATGGTCGTCGGCGGCCGTATGTTTGCCGGTATCTTCACCGGCGGCGCCTTCACCTCGTTCTCCAACTATGTCGTCAACACCAGCACACCCGAAAATCGCGGCGCCAACCTGACCACGCTGGTCACCGTCCAGAATGTCTGCGGTGCGCTGGGTTATTTCGTCGGTGGTATGCTGGGCCTGATCTCGGTTGAAGCTGCCTTCATCGCACAGGTCATCGTTCTGGCTGCAGCCGGTGTTCTGTATTTCTTCATCTGTGAAGACGATACCCCTTACAAGCACAAGCCCGAAAAGCCCCTCACCATCAAGGAGGCCAACCCCTTCAGCGCCTTTGCCGCTGCAAAGAACTTCATGACCCCCATGC
>JAFQKM010000023.1 GCA_017396925.1 Clostridia bacterium | reverse complement strand
TACGAGACCGGCTGCAGCCAGGGCTTTGTCCGCGAAGCCTTCGCCGGATCGCTCCCCCGATTTCTGGCCGCATTCACCGGCGGCAGCAAACTTTCGAAAAGCGAGGCGGATGCCCTGCGGAAGCTGATCGACGAAAGTGTGGACCCCGGCAAGGAGGGATAATATGAACGGCTTTCTGCAACTGGTCAATATGACCCTCGGCGCATCGGCTGTCATCGGCATTGTGCTGGTCCTGCGTCTGCTGCTGCGCCGTGCACCCAAAAAGCTGATCCATCTGCTTTGGGGCGTTGTGCTGCTGCGTCTGCTCTGCCCGTGGACGTTGGAGCTGCCCGGGACGCCCATGCCCGCGCGGCAGATCGTGGCCGAAAGCAGCCTGATCGAGCGGCGCGAGGAGATCTCGCTGCGGTCGTCGGCCGATGCGGCTCTGCGTGCTGTAGGCGATACCCTCAACGGCGGCATCGATCCGGTCTATGTCGCCTTAGATCGCCCCGAGCTTCATCCCGAAGGAACAGCGGAAGCCGATCCGGCGCCTGCGGTATCGGTACGCCACGGGCAGGTCTGGCTGCTGCTTCTGGGCAAGGTCTATCCCATCGGCCTCGGCCTCATGCTCGCCTATACCCTGTGGAGCCTGCTGCGTCTGCGCCGACAGACGGCGGCAGCCATCGGGGAGGGCGAGGGAATCTGGATGGCCGATCATCTGAGCAGCCCCTTTGTCTGGGGCCTTTGGCGGCCACGCATCTATCTGCCCTCCGATCTGCCGGAAGAAGAGCGGGCATATATCCTTCTGCACGAACGTACCCACATCGCAAGGTTTGATCATATCACCCGTCCGCTGGCATGGGGCGCCCTGTGTATCCACTGGTTCAATCCGCTGGTCTGGCTGGCCTTTTACCTGTCGGGCCGCGATATGGAGATGGCCTGCGACGAGGCAGTGCTCGACAAGCTGGGCAGCGATATCCGCAAGGATTACTGCACCTCCCTCGTGCGTTTTGCCGAAGGACCCCGCCTGCCGGGCGTCACCTTCAGCGAAGGTAATGTGGAAGGCCGCGTGCGTAATCTGCTGCAGTACAAAAAGCCTGCCCTGTGGCTGATGGCGCTGGTTGTTGTTCTCATTCTTTTGCTTGGATTGTTTATGCTGACCTCGGGGAAGAATGCGGTGCAGGAAGCACAGCTGTTCCGGGAGGGTATCGAGACCGCCATTACCGATGCCTGTGCCGGCCATTGGGGCAATATGGTGCAGGAGAGTTGTATGTCGTCGATGCTCACAGACGGTATAAAAGATGCAGAGATCCTGCCTGCCGATCCCCATTATAATTGGGATCAGTTTGAATATCAGACGCAGCTGTCGTGGGGCGAGCGAACCTGCCGTTTTGGCTGGTCGCCGGCCATGCCCGATGGCGTGTACGGCCAGTGGATCGAGGGTGGCAGCTATACACAGCCTGTGTGGATCCGCAGCCGTGAGGCAGCGCTGGGTGTCATCTACGGCATAACGCGCTGGGAC
>JAFQKM010000197.1 GCA_017396925.1 Clostridia bacterium | reverse complement strand
GTGTGCACAAGCCTGTCAAATGCGCCCTGCCGACCGACATAGAACTGATCGACACCATGGTTCTCGATCAGATCGATCAGCACCTCGCGCAGCTTCGGGTGAATGGAACCCGGACAGTCACGATGTCCAAAGAAAGTACAGGCTGGCATATACACATCTCCTTTGTGGGATATATCGTAATTATAACTCTTCCTGCGGAGAATTGCGATATATCCCACACGATTTATCGTAGATTTGGTTAAACTGAAATCACGATATATCGCAAGGAGGGAATGCGAATTGAATACAAAAGAAGCTGTAGCAAAACGCATTCTTGAGTTGTGCGAAGAACGAAATATGGCTGTCAATGCATTGGCAACTGTATCCGGTGTTCCACCGTCAACCATTTACAGTATGCTGAATGAGAAGAGTCAGAATCCCGGTGTGGTTTCGCTGAAGAAGCTGTGTGATGGCTTTGAAATCAGCGTCAGAGAGTTTTTCAACAGCGACCTGTTTGATGATTTGGAACAAGAGATAAAGTAAGATAATTAACGCCCCAGATCAATTTCTGATCCGGGGCTTCTCTCATTTATGTAGGAATAACCCTAAATCCTACTTAAAACAATCCATACTGTGACTGAACGACATCCCAGAGGCCGGCCTTCTTGAGCAGGCAGACGGGCGCAAGGAAGGTTGCTGTGGCTGTACCGGGAGCACGGCCGATCTCCAGTGCGCCGTTGATGGTGCAGCGGTTCTTGACTTCCTCGACAGAGATACCCAGAACAGCAGCAGCGCGGCCAAGGGCATTGTCGATGGCGTCATTGAGGTTTGCACCCGAGCCGATGAAGGAGATCGGTGCGGTCTCTTCCAGTTTGGCAACGCCCCACTGTGCAGCCAGAGCCTCGGCAGCCTTGCGCTCACAGGGCGTGATGGGACGAGCCAGATAAGGCAGGTCTTCCTTGACGGGCAGCAGGACAGGACCGTCCAGCTTCAGGCCCTTGATGACATGGACACGCAGAACAACGGTTGCTGCAACGTCGCAGGTATGGCCGGCGATCTCGCCGTCGCCCTGCAGCGCATGAACGTCACCGATATAAATACCGCCGCCGGGGATCTTGACGGGGCAGATCAGTGTTGCGCCTGCACGGACACGGTTGATGTCCAGATGGCCGTCGGTACGGGCATCCAGCTCTTCGGCGGTCTTGCCGTATTCATGGGGAGCGCCGACGAGGAACTGACCAAAGTCACCGGCATTGTGAGAGTCGGGGAAGTTGGCCGAAGGTGTTGTGCCCAGCTGACCGATGACGGGACGCATACGGGCGATCATGCCGGGCAGATCGTGGACAGCAAAAGCCGCGATGGGATTCTGCTTGGAGTTGTCGGGAATCTGCATGTAGTTGTGGGCATCACGGGCAGCCTTTTCGGCAGCAGCCTGATCGAGGGTGACGCCAACAGCATGGGGCTGGTCAAAGGCGATGGTGTAGCCGTTGCTGACACGGAAGGGGGCAACAGGCGCGCCGCACTTGGCACACTTGACGGCATCCTGACCGATGCCTTCAAGGTAGGTCTCGGGATAGAGCTCGCCGCAGACAGGGCACTTGACGGCTACAAAGGGGTCGCCGACGAAGCGGCCGTCGATGGCCTGGTCATTACCGGAAGCGGTGACCATGGATGTGACCTCGACCGAACGGATCTCAATGACGATGGCATCGCCGACTTCGGCGCCTTCGACCAGGACAGGCTTGGTGACTTCGTGGCCGCCGCGAATGCAGGGGCTGATCATCGGACCCCAGCAGCCGGGGGCTGT
>JAFQKM010000196.1 GCA_017396925.1 Clostridia bacterium | reverse complement strand
GTATGACCGACTCGCTGGATGCACTGGTCATCACGGTCGGTAAGATCGACGGCGGCACCAATTACAATGTTGTTGCCGATACCGCCCTTCTGCGCGGTACCGTCCGTACCTATTCCAAGGCTGTTCGTGCCGGTGCTCCCGATAAAATGCGTATGGTGGCTGAAAATACCGCAGCGGCTTTTGGCTGTACGGCCGAACTGGATTACCAGTTCAAGACCGGCCCGGTCGTCCACGATGACCCCGAAATGAATGCCATTGCCCACGATGCCGTAATCAAGCTGTATGGCGAAGAGGGCCTGCTGGAGGATCGCCCGGTTGGCGGCGGCGATGACTTCGCCTATTTCTGTGATGATATCCCCGGAATTTTCGCCTTTATCGGCGCCGAACTGCCGGCAGAAGACGGCACAGTCTATGGCCACCACCATCCCAAAGTTCTGTTCAGTGAAGCGGTTCTGGAGCGCGGTGTTGCCATGCATGTACAGATGGCTGTTGACTTTCTCGGCACAAAGAAATAAAACCTTATCCATATAAAAAGAGACCCCACAGGGTCTCTTTTTATATGGGCATAACAGATTGGCAGTTTTGCAGGATCCGATCGATCTGCCCGGAAGTCAGACCGATATTGAAAAAGTAATTGGTCAGAATGATTCTGGTGATCTCGCCGAAAGAGGTCTGCAGCTGCCCTCTGTGCAGGCCGATGAGCAGCTGGCTTTCGGCACCCTTGAGTGCATGGAGATAGAGGGCGTGCTGGGCAGAGGGGACCGACAGGGCATAGCAGTCGAGAACTTCGGCGGCCATATGTTCAAAGGTCTCGCTGACACGGGTATAGCCGCAGACTTCCAGATATTCGATAAAGAAGTTCATGGCATCCTCTGAAAACTGCTGCCAGAGCAGCTGGGTCGACAGGTAAAGACGTTCGGCACAGCCCAGCCCCTGCGGCAGGCGCCGGAAGACAACGGCATAGGCCTGATCATTGAAGTCACGCATGACGGAAGCGGCCAGATTTTCCTTGGATGTGAAATAATAGGGGATAAGGCCCAGATTGACATTGGCGGCCGCAGCGATCTCTCGGGTGGTCACTTTTCGATAGCCCTTCTGCAGGAAAAGCGCAGCAGCGGCTTCCAGTATAGAGCGGGCGGTATCGTTCTGGTTGGGGGAATAGAGCATGATTAGATTACTCCGGATCGTTTTTTCTTAGTATACTGTCAAAAAGGAAAATTGTAAAGAATGTGAAAAAACGGATACTTTATCTTGATATCTCGAAAAAGTGTGCTATAATAGAATAAATCAATAAATAGTGCCACCACAAATTGACATAGATATTACATCAGGAAAGGATGACCGCCCATGTGGCATGAGAAAACGACGCTCCCCAGCGGAAACGCCGGCCGCACACGGCGGATCCTCCTGTGGACGCAGACGAGATTCAGAGTGCAAAGATAACCGGAAAGAAGATGCCATATCGGCATCTTCTTTTTGTTATGGGGCAAATATATACAATATTCACAAAAAGTTGCTTGTTTAAGCAAGGAGAATATGTTATAGTGTATGCAAATCGGTGAAAACCAAATGAGAAAGGAACGATTTCTTATGAGCATGTATAATGAAGCACTGGCAATCAAGGATACCCTGATTGCACACAGAAGATATCTCCATCAGAACCCCGAAACCGGCCTCGATCTGCCTCTGACATCTGCCTATGTCGAAGAGCAGCTGAAGAAGATGGGCTACGAGCCCCAGCGTGTCGGTTCCAGCGGTCTGATCGTTACCGTCGGTAAGGGCGGCGGCAAGACATTCCTGCTCCGCGCCGATATGGATGCTCTGCCCGTTACCGAGCAGGCCGATATCGACTTCAAGTCGACCAACGGCAGAATGCATGCCTGCGGCCACGACATTCATACAACCTCTCTGCTGGGCGCAGCACAGCTGCTCAAGGCCCATGAGGACGAGATCGAAGGTACCGTCAAGCTGGTCTTCCAGCCTGCCGAAGAGACCATGGATGGTGGCAAGATGATGGTCGAAGCCGGTGTCTGCAAGGGCGTCGATGCTGCGATGGCCATCCATGTTGCAACAGCCACCGAAGAGCCCGTCGGCTCGATTCTGATGCGCGGTGTCAACGCCAAGATGGCTGCTGTCGACTGGTTCACCATCAAAGTCACCGGCAAGGGCTGCCACGGCGCTATGCCCAACAACGGTGTTGACCCCATCAATGTTGCAGCCCATATCCTCATTGCACTGGAAGCCATCAATGCCCGTGAGCTTGATCCTTCCGACAACATGGTTCTGACCGTTGGCCAGATCCACGGCGGCAACACAGGCAATGTCATTCCCAACGACTGCATGATGAACGGTACACTGCGTACCCTGAAGAACGAAACACGCGTCATGATCAAGGAGCGTATGGAGGCCATCGTCGAGAATACCGGCAAGGCATTCCGTGCCGAAGCCCACATCGAGTGGGGCAGCGGCTGCCCGGTCATGTTTAATGATGCTACCGTTTACGAAGGCATCAAGGCCTGCCTGGATACCCTGGAAGGCGTCAGCTACAAGGATCTGGGTCTGGCGATCGGCGCGATGGCATCGGAAGACTTTGCATATATCGCCAACGAAGTCCCCAGCACACTGCTCTCGCTGTGTGTCGGCAGACCCTCCGATGGCTGCATTTATCCTGTACATCATCCCATGGTTCGTTTCGACGAAGACGGCATCCCCTCGGGCGCAGCCGTATACGCACACGTAGCTATGGAATGGCTGAAGAACAATAAGTAAGCATTATCAGAAAAAGGCCTGCGGGCCTTTTTCTTTTTGGGATGCCGTCTTCGCCGCGCAGATGCGCGACCGGCCGACAATTCGGCCGCCGATTTCGGAAGGCTTGGCCGCGCGAAATCTATGCAATAAAAAGGGGCCCCTGTAAAATGGAACATTTTATGGGGAAAGGGCATCCCTTCGGGTGCAGCCGTATACGCCCATGTAGCCATGGAATGGCTGAAGAACAACAAGTAAATTGATTATCAAGAAAAAGCTGCCTTTGGGCAGCTTTTTCTGATTGGTTTGCTTTACAAAATAATATGTAAATATTACAGATTTCGTC
>JAFQKM010000022.1 GCA_017396925.1 Clostridia bacterium | reverse complement strand
GGCACCGTGCTCAATGCGCTGCTTATCGGCCGTTTTACCGACATTTTCATGAACATCAACGCCAGCCTGGGCCTGATCCCCAAGATCACCGAAGTCTGGCTGCAGATCCCGCTCTGCTTTGTTGCCATTCTGATCAACAGCATCGGCATGTACCTCTACCTGTCGGCCCAGCTGGGTTCCGGTCCCCGCGACTCCTTCATGCTGGCACTGACACGCCGCCTGCCCTTCTCGGTCGGCACCACCCGTATGCTGATGGAGGCCTGCGCCTTCACCGTCGGCATGCTGCTGGGCGGCGAGTTCGGCATCGGCACCTTCATCGCCGTTGTCTGCGGCGGCCCCACCATGCAGCGCGTATGCAAGCTGCTGGGCTTCGACGTCAAGAAGACACGCAACGAGAGCTTTGCCGAGACCTGGGCATTCCTCAAGGACTATTTCAGCGGCAAGACCAAGGCATAACCCAAACCACACAAGGCACCGAAGGCAGCCCCTTCGGTGCTTTTCTTATTTGTTGCAAACGGCACGGTTTTTTGGTATGATAAATAAATCCGATACCCAAACAAGAAAGGAAGACTTATCTTGAAAGAGAAGAAATACGAAAAGGCCAGCCCGATGACCATCCTGTTCGGTATTGCGGCCATGGCGGCTGTGATCTTTTTCCTGATCATCCCCAGCATGCCCAAGGACGAGGCCGAAGGCATCAGCGGCAAGCACTATGTGGAAATGTCGATCAAAGACTACGGCGTGCTGCAGATCGAGCTGGATGCCGATGTGGCCCCCATCACGGTCGATAATTTCCTCGGTCTGGTAGGGGAGGGCTTTTATGACGGCCTGACCTTCCACCGCGTCTATGCCGGCTTTATGATCCAGGGCGGCGACCCCTACGGCGACGGCCAGGGCGGCAGCGGCCAGGTCATCAAGGGCGAGTTCAGCGCCAACGGCGTCGAGAACAACCTGAGCCACACCCGCGGCGTCATCTCGATGGCCCGCAAGCCCACCGGCTATGACAGCGCCTCCTCCCAGTTCTTTATATGCCATGCCGACAGCGAGTTCCTCGACGGCAACTATGCCGCCTTCGGCCGCGTGCTGGAGGGCATGGAGGTGGTCGATGCCATCTGTGACACCGTCAAGCCCTACGACGAAAACGGTTCGGTCAATGCCGGCGACCAGCCTGTGATCGAATACATCAAGATCATCGAAAAATAAGCAAAGCAAAAGACCTCCCACAGCGGGAGGTCTTTTTTTATGTTACTGTGCTTCGATCAGCTCGAGTTTCTGGGCGCGGGTCAGCTGCTTGATCTGCACCTCGCGGCGCATGGCTTCCTCGCGGGTCTCGAAGGTCTCGAAATAGGCCAGCGAGACCGGGCGGTGGGAACGGGTATATTTTCCGCCCTTTCCGGCGTTGTGGGCGGCCAGACGCCTGTCGAGATCGTTGGTCCAGCCGGTATAAAAGGTGCCGTCGGCACATTTGAGGATATAGGTATAGTTCAAAAAAATCACCAGCCGCATTGTATCACAGCGGCGGCAAAAATGCAAAGGAAAGCGGGATCAGCGGATCGGGGTCTTGGAAACGGGGGCCAGCAGAACACGGCCGGTGCCAGGCATGCCGAAGCATGCCTTTACAGATCAGACGATCCTTGTTGTCCACTTGCTGCAGTCCCAGACGGTGGTGACTACATCGTTATAGAATTCGGGCTCGTGGCAGATGAGCAGGATCGAGCCCTTGTAGGCCTGCAGGGCGCGCTTGAGCTCGTCCTTGGCGTCGACGTCGAGGTGGTTGGTCGGCTCGTCGAGCAGCAGGATGTTGCTCTCGCGGTTGATCAGCTTGCAGAGGCGGACCTTGGCCTGCTCGCCGCCCGACAGCACGCGCACCTGACTTTCGATGTGCTTGGTGGTCAGGCCGCATTTGGCCAGCGCGGCGCGGACCTCGAACTGGGTGAAGCCGGGGAACTCCTGCCACAGCTCCTGAATGCAGGTGGTGGCGTTGTCGTAGCTGCCCTCCTGCTCGAAATAGCCGATCTGCAGGCTGTCGCCCAGACGGACGCTGCCCGACAGGGCAGGGATGAGGCCGAGGATGCTCTTGAGCAGGGTGGTCTTGCCGATGCCGTTGGCGCCGACCAGCGCGATCTTCTGGCCGCGCTCCATGGCGAGGTTGAGGGGCTTGGACAGGGGCTCGTCGTAGCCGATGACCAGATCGCGGGTC
Source organism: Clostridia bacterium (assembly GCA_017396925.1). Lineage (GTDB taxonomy): Bacteria > Bacillota > Clostridia > Oscillospirales > Butyricicoccaceae > RGIG1902. Next base: position 3,801 of record JAFQKM010000022.1, on the reverse strand, counting down.
TCGAAGATCATCTTGCCGGGGGTGCGGCCCACCTTGAAGTTGAACTCGGGCTTGGGCTTTTCGGCGGCCAGCTCGATGATCTCCATCTTGTCGAGCTTCTTCTGGCGGGACATGGCCATGTTGCGGGTGGCCACGCGGGCCTTGTTGCGGTTGACGAAGTCCTTGAGCTCGCGGATCTCCTGCTGCTGGCGCTCGTAGGCGGCCTCGATCTGGGCCTTCTGGATGGCATAGACCTCCTGGAAGCGGTCGTAGTTGCCCACATAGCGGGTCAGCTTGCGGTTTTCCATGTGGTAGATCAGGTTGACGACCTCGTTGACAAAGGGGATGTCGTGGGAGATCAGGATAAAGGCATTTTCATATTCCTGCAGATAGCGCTTGAGCCATGCGATGTGCTCTTCGTCGAGATAGTTGGTCGGCTCGTCGAGCAGCAGGATGTCGGGCTTTTCCAGCAGCAGCTTGGCCAGCAGGACCTTGGTGCGCTGGCCGCCCGAAAGGTCGGATACATCGTGGTCGAGGCCCAGGGCGGTCAGACCGAGGGCGCGGGCGACTTCTTCGACACGGGCGTCGATCATATAGAAATCGTGGGCGTCCAGCAGGCCCTGGATCTCGCTGAGCTCTTCCATGAGGGCGTCCATCTGATCCTCCGAGGCGGTGCCCAGCAGGTCGCAGATCTCGTTCATGCGGGTCTCCAGATCAAACAGCCATGCAAAGGCGGTGCGGAGGACGTCCTGAATGGTCATGCCGGGGGTCAGGACGGCGTGCTGGTCGAGGTAGCCGGCGCGGACATTGCGCGACCATTCGACCTTGCCCTCGTCGGGCATCAGCTTGCCGGTGACGATATTCATAAAGGTCGACTTGCCTTCGCCGTTGGCGCCGACCAGGCCGATGTGCTCGCCGCGCAGCAGGCGGAAGGAAACGTCTTCGAAGATGGCGCGGTCGCCAAAGCCGTGGGACAGGTGTTCTACATTCAAAATGCTCATGTTGGGCTCCTGTATCTGTATAGTCGATGATTTTTTCAGGGGAAATATGCCGTTTTTGCGGCAAGGGGATTATAACATAAGAAAATCCCCCACGCAAGGTGGGGGATGGGGGAGAATGCTTATCGGGCAATGGCCAGATCATAGCGATGGAGGATGGCTGCCGTTTCGGCGCGGGTGGCGGTATTGCCGGGCAGAAGAAGCGGCTGGCCGTTTTCGGAGGCGCCGTTGAGGATCTTTTGGTCGATGGCCCAGCCGAGGGCCTCCTTCGCCCAGGACGAGACCGCAGGAAGGTCGCGGAAGGTATCGGGGATATCGGCCGAAACCGGGGAGATGCCCATATAGTTGGCAAAGCGGTGGAGGAAGACCACCAGCTCCTGGCGGGTGACAAAGTCTTCGGTGCCGAAGCGGCCGTTGCCGATGCCGCGGGCAATGCCGGCCTGCTGGGCCCAGACCACGGCGTCGGAATACCATGTGTCGGGAGCGACGTCGGTAAAGGTGCAGCTGCCCGAAGCTTCGGGCCTGCCGGCCATGCGGTGCAGGACGGTGACCAGCATGGCGCGGGTCATCTGCTGGTCGGGCTGGAAGAGGACGTCGGAAAAGCCCGAGAAATAGCCGGCGCCTGTGACATAGGCCACGTCGGATGCATACCATGCGTCGGGATCAACGTCGACAAAGCCGAGCTGCCAGTCGGTTTCGGGATCGGTCAGCACGGTTTCGGCCCAGAGGCAGCTTTCCTGCAGGAAGGCATAGAGGGCGTCGATGTGGGTGCTGTAGGCTTCGGTATGGTTCCAGCGCAGGGCGTCCATATTGCGGCTGGCCTCCAGCATACGGCCGTAGGATGCGATCGAGCGGACGCCGTCGGTTTCGGCAGAGGGAGAAGCGTGAAGGACGGTCTCTTCAAGGACCGGCTGCAGGATCTCCCACTGGGCATTGACGGCCTTGCGGAAGCTCTCGATGCGCAGCAGCATCTGGACAAGGCCGGTGCGGGCCGGCACAAAGCCTTCGACCTGATTGACGGTATAGAGGCCGTAGGCGGTGTCGAAGTCCCAGACCGGGCCGCCGTAGAGCTTCTGCTGATGATCGGGAATATAGAAATAGGTCGAGCTGCGGAAGGCGTCGCCGTTCTGGGAGATGGCCAGCAGCAGATACATTTTGGCCAGCGAGGGCAGATCGATATAGTCGGTATAATCCTTGCCGGTGACCGGATGGGTGCCGCCGTTGTACACGGCGTCTTCAAAGGCCTGATAGAGGCCGCTGACCTCGTTCATGGCCTCGGCCGGCAGATATTCGGGGGATTTGCAGACCACATACTGCCCGCGGGTCGAGCAGAACCAGCTCTTTTCCTCTTTGGCGCGGGATTCATAGTCCATTTCCAGCAGATAGCCGCCCGTGTAGTCCTCGGGCAGGGCCACGCCGTCGACCACCTGCATCCGGCCGCCGTGGACATTGGCTGCCGGGACGGTGGGCAGCGCGTCGAAGTCGACCTCTTCGCCGTTTACCTCTTCGATGACCTTTTCCAGATCGCGGATCTCGATGCGGCCGTCGCCGATCTCGACCTTTTCGCTGAGCAGATAGGTGCCGCAGTAGGCGCCGTCGTAGTAGAGATCGACAAAATCACTGTGATTGGCATACTCGATGTCCAGAACTCCGGCGAGGTCGTTGGTCATCTTATTGCGCATCAGCGAGCCGTCGGCATAGTTGGCCAGCAGGATCCATGTCTTGGCGGCCTCGTTGCCGCCCTGTTCCAGCAGGTCGGCATTTTCCTTCAGCTTGAACTGATAGGGCTTCTTGGCATAGCCCCAGGTGGAGTTGCCGCGGCCCTTGATCTCCTTCATAGCGCCCTGATAGATCAGGCGGCCGTCGCTGTCGAGCAGGACCATGGGGTTGTCCTTGGCCTTGTTGCTCTTGGCGGCGTCGACATAGGCGTGATCCTTGGCAGGATCGGCGCTGGTGATGTAGAGGGAGCGCAGATTGGCCGACTGCATGACGCAGACCGAGGCTGCGGCGCCGTCCATGGTGACGCTGATCATATAGCGGCCATCGGCAGGACGGGTGGGGAAGAGGGCGAGAAAATCAAAGGCCTTGCCCGGCTCGACCGTCAGGCTTCGGCTGCCTGCCGAGATTTTGCAGCGCGCGGCCGGGAAATCCAGCGTCAGGGCGTGCAGGTCGGCCGAAGCGGGCAGAAACAGGCAGCGCTGCCCATCCACCGTCTGCACAGCGGCGCTGGCCGGATGCTCGGCGTCCTCTGCGGCGCGGTAGACGAGCAGGGCCTCCTCTGCCGTCGGCGAAGCGGCCATGACCGGCAGCGGAAGGAGGGGCAGGAGCAGGAGAGCTGCCAGAAGCAGGGAAAGAAAACGCAGTTTTTTCTGCATGGGAAAAACCCTTCTTTCTGTTTGGTAATTCAAAATGGCTTGGAAAAGCAAAAAGCTCTGCCTTGCGGACAGAGCTTTTGGAGCTGGTGACGCGACTTGAACGCGCGACCTTCGGGTTACGAATCCGATGCACTTCCGACTGTGCTACACCAGCATGAAATACAAACGGTACCGTCGTGCTGCATCAGCATGAAAAACAAACGGTGCCGACGTGCTGCACCAGCATGTTTGCCCAATTATTATAAAGGAAATCCTTTGAAATGTCAATGGGCGATTGGCGGGGGTCTTCCGCCCTTGCGAAATTCACAGTACTGTGATAAACTGTCTACAAATCAGCAACCGGGAAAGGAAGGATATCATGTATCGGTTTGACCGCGGCGAATACGAGCGCCGCATGCAGTGGTTTACCCACGCACGCTTTGGCATGTTCATCCATTGGGGCCTGTATG
>JAFQKM010000195.1 GCA_017396925.1 Clostridia bacterium | reverse complement strand
CTGACTTTTATTTAATCTTTACTGTTTGAAAAGTACTTTTTCAAACCTCAAATAAATCTCAGGGTTTTGTCTGTTCTTGGTGTTGTTTAATTTACAAAGTGCTTTTTGCTGACCGTTTTTATTCAGTCTTTCGCTCTCTCATCAAGCTCCTCGCTGAGCTACTCTTTCGTGTCTCTCAGTGGCCGCTCTCCTTAGCGCTCGATTATAATAACATACCCCGCTGCCCTTGTCAACACTTTTTTTCAAGTTTTTTTGAAAGTTTTTCGGCTTTTGAGATTTTGTGCGTATTTATTTATTATACCACAAGATGTAGGGTATTTGCAATGATCTTCACTCCAGAATCTTATGTGTCAGACCGGATATTGCCTCAAAAATTTTAAATCGAACCAAAAACTTTTTTCCATCTTTTCTGATCAGTGCCAACTCTTCTTTGGTCAGTTCTTCCTCTCCTTTGGCCAGATCGGTACACAAAGCCGGATAGACAACACACCACCAGTTCTTCCCTTTTCCTTCACCGATCACGACACGCAGTGCCTGATAGTATCCGGCCGGCAGAGAGAATCCCGGATACTCTCGGGTATCGAAATACATCCGTGTATAGGATACCTGTATCTTTTCGCTGCTTCCATGGGCACGCAGACAGGATCTTGCAGCCATCTCCACCTTCCGCATCTCTTCAATGGTTGGCACACGGCTGATCGGGCAAGCCAGAACCGCATCACGCACAAGCAGTTTGAGGTGCTGGTCTTCCCTTTCATTGGAATCGGCGACCACATGAAGCCGCAGCAGCTTGTTGCTGAGTACTGCCTGCGCATGGGCCTGCAATGTACCAACACCGACCGCCAGCAGCAGACCGATGACCAATGCCGTCGTTACACGTATTCTCCGTTCCTGAAGAGAGCTTCTGAACCTATGTATCTTTGCTTTCAACATAAAAAGGCACCTCCGATAGTTTCTGCAACAGAAGTATCGGCAGGTGCCTCTTGTTTTATACAGGATCTTTTATCGGTTGACAGGGCGTACACAGAAGGTGCGGTAGCGTTCGGCGCGAAGGGCATTCTTGGTCTTGTGGGCAAGATCGACATTGTCGAAGAGGCCGAAGACTACCGAGCCCGAGCCGGTCATAGCCGCATTGAGCGCACCCATCTGCAGCATCTTGGCTTTGATCTCGAGGATCTCGGGGCACAGCTCGCCAATGGGGGCTTCGAACGAGTTGCCCATGGCGGCAGCAATGGCACGGATATCACGGTTGCGCAAGGCCTGCACCATACGGGTATGATCGAAATGCTGCTGGTTGGGGTACTGGTCGTAGACGCCATAGGCATTCTTACTGGAGACCGAGGCGCGGGGCTTGCAGACAACGATAAAGCACTTGGGCATATCGGCCAGACGGGTCATGATCTCGCCGATGCCCTCGCAGAGATAGGTTCCCTTTTTAAGGCAGAAGGGTACATCGGCGCCCAGACTGAGGGCGATGGCCTCCAGTTCGGGATCACGGATCGGCATGCCGCACATCTCGTTGAGCATATTGAGCACGGTGGCTGCATTGGTACTGCCGCCGGCCATACCGCCGCCTACGGGAATGGTCTTTTGAATGGTGATATCCAGGCCGCCGTCAAACCCTGTATGTGCAATAAACTTATCGGCTGCCTTCCAGGCGATATTGCGCTCGTCGGACGGCACATAAGGCAGATCACAATGCATGGTGATGCCCTTTTCCGCTTTTTTGACGATCTCGATAGTATCGTAAAGACCAACCGTCTGCATGACGGTCTCCAGCGTATGGTAGCCGTCCTCGCGGACACCTGCAATATTGAGCATCAGATTGATCTTGCCGTAAGACTCTCGTTTCAGTCTGTCCATAGCTTACCCTCCCGGTCGCTTTGTGATTTTTCTATTATATATGTATGGTTTACAGATCGATAAACTTCGGCCTGCGTTTTTCAAAATAGGTGATGCGGTCAAAGCCGGCCTGACGGATCATATCGGCCCCCCAATCGAAGCCGCGGGCCACATGCTGCAGACGGTGAGCGTCGCTGCCCAAAGTCAGCATCTCGCCGCCATAGGCCTTATAGGCCCGCAGTACCCAAAGACCGGGGCCGGGCCGCTTCTGCCATTTATGCAGACCGGCTGTGTTGACCTCCAGGGCGATCTCTTTCTCGACACATCGGCGCAGAATGGGACGGATCAGGCTTTCGTAACGCTCCAGCTCGGGCGTATCTTCAAAGACGCCGCCCATGACACGGACAGGATAATCCAGATGAGCCAGAATATCAAAATCACAGGCCTCGATCATTTTGGCCATTTCGTCAAAATAACATTCGAAAACCCGGTCGCAATCCTGCTGGCTGCGGTAGTTGATGTTGTAAATATTCTCCTTGGGCGGCAGATCATGGATCGAGCCGATGATCAGATCGAAATCGGCGCGGCGCATAAGCTCGCGGTAAAGCCTGAGATTATAATGGGGCTGCCCCAGCTCGATGCCCTTCCAGATGCGCAGGCAATCACCGTAAAGGCTGCGCATGCGCTCCAGCATGGGATTCCGTCCCGCTTCAAACAGGCGGTAATAGAGGAAGCTGTCGTCGGCATAGAAATCATAATGCTCGCTCATGGCAATGCCGAACAGACCGGCCTTGCAGGCCGCTTCGCACAGGTCGAAAGGATGGATATGCCCGTCGAAGGAATAATAGGTATGGGTATGCAGGTCAAAGTAGGCCATCGGCCACACCCTTTCATGTATAGTTCCGGGAATATGGGGCAAACTGCAGATATCCCCATTTTCTTTTTATTTCATAACAAAATGTATGGAGGTTCAGCATGCTCAATAAGATCGCATTGCTTCTCACCATTATCGGCGCCCTCAACTGGGGCTCCATCGGTCTCTTCAAGTTCGACATCGTCGGCTGGCTTTTCGGCGGACAGGCCGCCCTCATGAGCCGCCTGATCTTTACGCTGGTCGGTATTGCCGGCCTGTGGTGCATCGCACTGCTCTTCGACGACCGCCGCACCATGTGAGACCCATTTCAAGCAGGTTTTCACCTGCTTACATATAGTATTGCGGGATCCCCTTTGTCTGCATAGATTTTGGCCGAATCAATCGGCGCAAAATCATCGCCGCACTTGCGGCGCAGCGCACAGGCGCTGTATGTCTCACGCTTTAATAAGTACCCTTCAGCTGCTCTTCAGGTAAAGTATCGTCCTGGTCGATATAATCCTGGACATTGTGGATGGTATACTCAAAGGGTGTATTGCGGATGATGACACGCTCGATGCCGGCGTTGATGATCATACGGCGGCACATATTGCAGGGGCTGGCGTCGGGCACCAGTTCGCCTGTCTTGGAATTGCACATGGCCAGATAGAGGGTCGCACCGATCATTTCGTTTCGGGGTGCGGCAATGATGGCATTCTGCTCGGCATGGACGCTGCGGCAGAGCTCGTAACGCTGGCCGCGGGGAATACCCAGCTGCTCGCGGCGGCAGACGCCCAGATCGCAGCAGTTGGCACGGCCGCGGGGCGCGCCGTTATAGCCGGTCGAGATGATCTCGTCGTTTTTGACGATGACGGCGCCTACGTTGTTGCGCAGGCAGGTGGCACGTTCCAGAATGGTCTGGGCGATATCGAGATAGTAATTATGCTTGTCTCTTCTGTTCATTTCTGTTATCCTCTTTATAATGGAGTCGGTAAATCGTACTGCTATTGCATGGTCAGCTTCCCATCCTGCATGATGGCCCTTCGCGGGGCCTGCGCCGCGATCTTGGGATCGTGGGTGATCAGCAGAACGGTCACGCCGCGGCCGTTTAAGGCCTGCAGGATGTCCATGATGCTGCCGGCCGCCGAAGGATCGAGATTGCCCGTCGGCTCGTCGGCCAGAATAATAGGGGTATCACAGGCGATGACCCGTGCGATGGCCACCCGCTGCTGCTGGCCGCCCGAAAGCTGGCCGGGACGGTGATGCATCCGGTCGCCCAATCCCACCTGTTCGAGGGCATGGGCTGCCTGCTGCTTCTGCGTCCTGCGATCAAGACCGCGGAGCGAAAGGGGCAGCATGACATTTTCCAGCGCCGTGCGCTCGTGCAGCAGGTTGAAGCCCTGGAAGATAAATCCCAGTTTTTCACCCCGCAGGCGGCTGCGCTGCCGGTCACTGAGGGCCAGAGGGTCGCATCCGTCGATCCGGAGGCTTCCCGAAGTCGGACGGTCGAGGCAGCCGACGATGTTCATCAGAGTCGTCTTTCCCGAGCCTGAACCGCCGGTTACGGCCAGGAAATCTCCTCCGGCAATATGCAGAGAGATCTCATGCAGAGCGTCCACCGAAGGTGTACCCCGGCTTCCGCGATAGGTTTTGCTGATCTGTTCCAGACGGATCAATGGCGATACCTCTTTTCTTTTATTATATAGTTAGTCTTTCATTTTTTCAATTCACAATGCATCCCAGGAGGAAAAGTTATGACCGATCTTCTCGTTCGTCTGTTCATCCGCAATCCCGGCCCCTATGATGATCCCAAAGTCCGCCAGCAATACGGCCTGCTGGGCAGCGGCGTCGGCATCGCCGTCAATGCGCTGCTCTTTGCCGCCAAGTTTCTGGCCGGCCTGCTGACCAACTCGGTCGCCGTTATGGCCGATGCCTTCAATAATCTGTCCGACGCCGGTTCGTCGGTGGTCACCCTGATCGGTTTCAAGCTGTCCGACCAGAAGCCCGACCGCGACCATCCCTTCGGCCACGGCCGCATTGAATATCTTTCGGGCCTCTTCGTAGCCATGGTCATCCTGCTCATGGGCTTTGAACTGGCCAAAGACGCCGTCGATCAGATCCTGCATCCCCAGACCGTCACCTTCGATCTGATGTCTGCCGCCATCCTGCTGATTGCTGTACTGGCCAAGCTCTTCCTGTGGCATTTCAACCGCACACTGGGCGGCCGCATCCGCTCGGTCTCGATGAATGCCACTGCTGCCGACAGCCTGGGCGACGCCATTGCCACCGCCGCCGTACTGGCCGGCTCGGTCATCGGCACTCTGCTTGATCTGCCCGTCGACGGCTGGCTGGGCCTCTGCGTATCGGTCGTTATCCTCCGTGCCGGCTGGGAGGCCGCCAAGGATACCATCACCCCGCTGCTGGGCACCACCCCCGACCCCGACTTTGTACAGGGCATCGAAGATACCGTTATGACCAACCCCGAGATCATCGGCATTCACGACCTGATCGTGCACGACTACGGCCCCGGCCGCTGCATGATCTCTCTCCATGCCGAAGTCAACGCCGGCGGCAATATTCTTGCGCTGCACGATATTATCGATAATATCGAGCGTGAGCTGAGCGACAAATACAGCTGCACGGCCGTCATTCATATGGACCCCGTCGACTGCGACGATGTCCGCACCGCCGAGATGCGTCTCAAGGTGGCCCGTCTGGCTTCTGCCCTCGACCCGGCCATCACCATCCACGATTTCCGTATGGTCAGTGGTCCCTCCCATACCAACCTGATCTTCGATCTTGTATTGCCGCTGGAATCCTATCTGACCCCCAAAGCAGCCACCAAGGCCATGTGCAAGGCCGTCACCGTGCTCGACGGCGGCCCCTATTATGCCGTCGTCACCGTCGACCGTCCTATGGTCTAAACCCCTACATAAAAAATACCCTGCGGTTCAGCTGAGCCGCAGGGCTTTTTTGCTGTTATAAAAGTTATTTCAGTGCCGCCGCAAAAGAGAACACGCTCTCGACCGTATGGGTCAGATCCTGTACGGCCGTCAGGCGGGCCTTCTCCCAGGGCACAGCGCGGCGGTTGGTGGTAAATACCGCGCAGAGTCCCCGTTCGGCCGCCTCCTGCAGCTGATCATCCAGCGCATCGCCGACCACAGCACAGACCGGTACACCGGCTGCCTTGGCACGTCTGCAGATACCGAAAATGACCTTGCCGCGCAGGCTCTGGCCGTCAATACGGCCCTCGCCGGTAAAGACCATATCACAGCCGTCCAGCAGTCGGTCAAATCCAACGGTATCCAATACGCCATCGATGCCCGAGACCAGTTCGGCGCCCAGCATGGCGCACATACCAGCGCCCATACCGCCGGCAGCACCGGCGCCCGGCATCTGCTCGACGCCCGGACGGATCTGCTCCAGCAAGCTGCCCAGCACACGCAGGCCGCCGTCCAGAAATGCCACCATTTCGGGATTTGCGCCCTTCTGCGGGCCGAAGACATAGGCTGCGCCGTTTTCGCCCCACAGGGGGTTATTGACGTCGCACATGATGCGGATCTTTACGCCTGCAAGACGTGCAAGGGCCTCGGTCGCATCGATCGATGCGATCTCGCCCAGGGTGCCGCCCATGGGGATGAAGGCCTCACCCTGCTGATTTTTGAAAACAACACCCAGCGCTGCAGCCGCGCCGCAGCCGCCGTCGTTGGTGCAGCTGCCGCCCAGACCCAGCAGAATGGTCTCGGCGCCCTGCGCGATGGCATGGGCCATCAGCTGGCCGACGCCATAGGTCGTCGTATCCATAGGATTCTCGCAGCCCTTGACCATGGGCAGGCCGGCTGCCGCCGCCATTTCGATCACGGCGGTTTTGCCGTCGGGAAGCATTCCGTAAAAGCTCTCGATCCCGTCCATGCGAGGGCCACTTACGGCAACGCGAACCTTTTCGCCGCCGGCCGCCGCCAGCATCGATTCAACGGTACCCTCGCCGCCGTCGGCCACGGGAATACGAATGACCTCACAATTGGGGAAACTGCGCAGCGCTGCTTTGCGCATGATATTGCATATATCCAGAGAAGACATGGTGCCCTTAAAGGAATCGGGCGCCAGAATAATTTTCTTCATAATGATCCCTCCATGCCCTTATCTTAACACTTCGCCCTCTTTCGGGCAATAAAAAAGCACCCCCGAAGGGATGCTTTCTCTATACTATACGATGATTTTTACGGCGTTGTGCAGAACGCTGATCTTGGTTGTATCCTGCCCCATGCCGTATTCGCCGTCCAGCGCCCATGGCTCGGCCTTGGGCATATCGACAACGATCTTTTTCGCATGATAGAACTGGATGCAGCTGTCGTCATACTTGCCGGTCTGCAGGGCCAGCAGGGCCTTGCTGATCTCCAGCGGGCTTCTGGGGTTGCGGACCAGGATGACCTCGAAAATACCATCCGAAAAGTTGACCTTCTCGGCAGCCAGTCTGACAACACCGCCGATGGAAGTGGCATTGCTGACCGAGCCGAAGATATAATCGCCCTCGACTACGGTATCATCATCCATGATGACGCGCGCATGGATGGGGCGGATATTGGGCAGGTCGCGTACGCCCTCGAGGATATAGGCCAGATGTCCCAATGCATTCTTGCTGGCCTGGGGAACATTATAGGAGGTGCCTGTGAAGGCGCCAAAGGATGCAATATAGCTGAAGTAACGGTCCTCGCCGAAAAGGCCGATATCAATGACGGCGGGGGTGCCGTTGACAATGCGCTCGGCGGCCTTTTTCAGGTCGTCGCGCTCAAGGCCCAGGCCGGCGGCAAAATCGTTGGTGGTGCCGCAGGGAATGTAGCCGATGGGCAGGTCGAGCCTGGCATCAATGACGCCCATGAT
>JAFQKM010000194.1 GCA_017396925.1 Clostridia bacterium | reverse complement strand
GATGGTAACCGGCTTCTTGGCCAGCAGTTCATAGATCCACTCGAAGAAAACACAGCCCATGGCCGAGATCAGGGTGGTGGTCAGAGCGCGGCCGCCATAGACGAAGACGCCGATGGCCATAGCGGGCATCAGGGCGATCAGAATGTCCAGCATAATGCGGGCGGTGGTGTCCTCGGCACGGATGTGGGGCGAGGAGCTGACTTTCAGTCTGGAAAGATCATTCATTTGTTCTGCCTCACTTTCTGTTGGCGGCCAGGATCTTCTGCTTGGCCACGCGGATACCCTGGGTCAGGGGCAGCTTGGCAGGGCAGATGTAAGAGCAGACGCCGCACTCGATGCAGTCGAGGGGATTGTAGGTCTTGCATTCGTCCATATTGCCGGCCATGACCGACTGATAGATATAGGTGGGAACCAGCTGCATGGGGCAGCTTTCAACACAGCGGCCGCAGCGAATGCAGCGGGGATCCTTGATGTGCAGGGGCTGCTTTTCGGCAAAGGCCAGCAGACCGTTGGTGCCCTTGAGGACGGGAACTTCATCGGAATAGATGGCCATGCCCATCATGGGGCCGCCCATCAGCAGCTTGGTGGGGGGCTCGGTAAAGCCGCCGCAGTATTCGATGAGGTTCTTGATGGGGGTGCCGATGCGGACCTCCAGGTTCTTGGGGTTGGCCATGGCAGGGCCGGATACCGTGACGATACGGCGGTACATGGGCATACCGGTAGAGAACAGACGGTGGATCGAAGCGGCGGTGTCGGCATTAAAGACGGCGCAGCCGGCGTCGGCAGGCAGCTTGCCCGAGGGAACTTCGCGGCCGGTCAGCGACTTGATCAGCTGCTTTTCTGCGCCCTGGGGATACTTGGTGGCCAGGGGGCACAGCTGGATCGAGCCGTCGGAGGGCAGCAGGGCTTCGATGCCGGGGAAGGTGTTTTCCTTGTTGATCTCCACACCGATCAGCGCCTTCTTGAGGCCGAGGATCTTGAGGATGATCTTGATGCCTTCGATGATCTCGCCGGGATACTGCAGCAGCAGGCGATGGTCGGAGGTCAGATAGGGTTCACATTCGGCGGCATTGATGATGACGGTGTCGACCTTGCCGATGGCCGACGAGAGCTTGATGTGGGTGGGGAATGCAGCGCCGCCGTGGCCGACGATACCGGCATTGCGGATACACTGGATCATTTCCTCAGCCGACATGTTGGAATGGTCAATGGGGGCGATCGAAGGATCGATCTCATCCTGATAGTCGTTCTCGATGACGATCGAGTTCATCATGACACCGCTGGAATGTTCCTTGGGGCCGATGGCCTTAACGGTACCCGAGACCGTTGCGTGGATAGGGGCCGAAACAGGGGCCTGCGCCTGTGCGATCATCTGGCCGAGGCAGACATGATCACCGACGGCGACCATAGGCTGGCAGGGGGCACCGATGTGCATCGACATGGGCAGGATGACCAGTTCGGGAGGGGGGAGCTGTTCGATGGGCTTCTGGTTCGTCAGCGACTTGCTGTCGTCGGGATGAACGCCGCCCTTGAAGGTTTGCGACATAACTTCACCTCTGGTTCAGATTCTATTGGAGAATGGCGAAAGAGCTGTGGAAATCTGACAAAAAAAATATCAGCGACAAACCCATGCCATATTAAAAAACCAATACTGAAATTATACAATATCGGCAAATCAAATACAACAGGTTTGACGCACTTTTCGCCGGCTTTCGCCATGCTTTTTGCGGAAATCCTGTTAAAAAACTAACGGAATGGGACGTTTTTTGCGCCTCGAATTGTTTGACAGTCGACAGGGAACGCGGTATATTTAAGGAACAGATTGTTTCTATTGAAAAGGGAAATAACATCTGCTTTATCCATGTGTTCAGAATATAAAACAGAAAACCGAAAAGGAGAAAGATCCATGCGTATCAATGAGATCGAATACAAGCGCCTTGATGTGCCTGCCGCCATCGCATCGGTGGTCGAACTGACCGAGGCCCTGCAGAAAGCCGAAAATGCCGAAAGCGCTGCCGAGGTACTGCTGCGCTATTCCAGATTGGAGCGCACCGTCATGACCACACTGGCGCTGTCGTCCATCCGTGCCAGCCAGAATACCGCCGATGCATTTTACGAGGCCGAAGAGCAGTATTATGCCGAGGCCACACCGCCCCTGATGGAAAAGCTCAACGGCCTCTATAAGGCCATGCTGGAGAGCGCCTACCGCCCCCAGCTGGAGCAGCGCTTCGGCAAGGTTGCCTTTATCAACGCCGAGATCGCCCTTAAGACCATCTCGCCCGAGATCCTGGGCATGATGCAGGAAGAGAGCCTGCTGGAGATCGAGTATCAGAAGCTGCAGGGCGCTCTGACCGTCGAGTTCCGCGGCGAGACCTATCCGGTCACCAAGATGGGCAAGTTCAAGACCGACAGCGACCGCGCCACCCGTAAGGAGGCTTACGAGGCCGAAGGCCGTGCTTATCTGGCCCACAAGGAGGAATACGACGGCATCTACGACAAGATGGTCGAGGTCCGCACCCGCATGGCGCGCACACTGGGGCATGCCAATTTCACCCCCCTTGGCTATCTTCGCATGACCCGCAACAGCTATGACCCTGCCATGGTGGAAAACTTCCGCAATCAGGTCAAGCGCGATATCGTGCCGCTGGTCTGCAAGCTGAAGGCCCAGCAGGCCGCACGCCTGGGTCTTGAAAAGATCAGCTTCTATGATGACGGCATCATGACCCTCGAAGGCAATCCCAAGCCCATCCTCGAAGACGAGGCCCTCTACAATGCCGGCCTCTCCTTCTACCGCGAGCTGGATCCCAAGGCCGCTGCCATGATCAACAGCATGGATGAAATGGGCGCCTTCGACCTCTATTCGAGAGAGAATAAGATGTCGGGCGGCTATTGCTCGACCCTGCCCGATCTCAGAACGCCCTTTATCTTTGCCAACTTCAACGGCACTGCCGGCGACGTCGAAGTATTCACCCACGAGGGCGGCCATGCCTTTGCCGCCGCCATCATGCTGGAAGACGACGAGATGCTGGGTCTCAGCGAGCCGACGCTGGAGAGCTGCGAGGTGCATTCCATGTCGATGGAGTTTCTGGCATGGCCCTATCTCGAGCGCTTCTACGGCGATAAGACCGAAGCGGCCAAGCTGATCCATCTGATCTGTGCGCTGGAGTTCCTGCCCTATGGCTGCATGGTCGATGAGTTCCAGCATATCATTTACGATAATCCTGACCTGACTGCCGACGAGCGCCACGAAAAGTGGGCCGAGCTGGAAAAGGTCTATCGTCCCTGGATCGATTTCGAGGATCTGCCCTTCTGGTCGGAAGGCCGTACATGGCAGCGCCAGCTCCATATTTACACCAACCCCTTCTACTATATCGACTACTGCCTGGCCCAGACCGTAGCGCTGGAGATCTTTGGCATCATGGCTCAGCAGGGCTGGCAGGAAGCATGGAAGCATTATATGGCCTATACTTCCCAGGGCGGCAGCGAGACCTTTGTCGGCCTCGTACGCAATGCCGGCCTCCGTGTTCCCTTCGACGATGGCGCGCTGGAGGACAGCGTAAAGGCAGCAGAGGCATACATCGACGCACACAAGAGTTTGTTGAGGTAAGCGCCATCGTCGAATGCGTCGCCGGCAGAATGGCGACGCCGATTTCGGAAGGCATTGCCGACCGAAAT
This sequence comes from Clostridia bacterium, assembly GCA_017396925.1. Lineage (GTDB taxonomy): Bacteria > Bacillota > Clostridia > Oscillospirales > Butyricicoccaceae > RGIG1902. The sequence continues at coordinate 162 of JAFQKM010000194.1, read as the reverse complement.
CTATGAAAAAAGGGGGCCCCATGAAATGGAACATTTCACGGGGAGCGATGGCGCACTGGAGGACAGCGTAAAGGCAGCAGAAGCATACATCGACGCACACAAGAGTTTGTTGAGGTAAGCGCCATCGTCGAATGCGTCGCCGGCAGAATGGCGACGCCGATT
>JAFQKM010000193.1 GCA_017396925.1 Clostridia bacterium | reverse complement strand
GGCAACCAGCAGCAGGATGAAATAGAGGCCGAAGCCCATGCCCTTCATGGGGGGTGTGGGGCGGCGTCCGCCGTTCTGGCCGGGACGGTTGTTCGGATTGTTGGGGTTGTTGTTCAAGGGGGTGCTTCACTCCTTTGGGGTGATATTTATTGAAACAGATCTTTTACCGGGGGGTATACACAGGACACGGGAGGGCCGAAGCCCTCCCCTGCCATGATGCTCTGTTTTTTACTTCTGATAGACCTCGGGCTTGAGGACGCACAGGTCGGGCAGATTGCGGTACTTCTCGGCATAGTCGAGGCCATAGCCGACGACGAACTCGTTGGGGATGACCAGACCGTTGTAGGCAACCTCGACCTGGGCCTTACGGCGGTGGGGCTTGTCGAACATGGTGCAGACGGCGATCGATGCGCAGCCGCGGCCCTTCAGCATCTCGATCAGCTTGGAGAGGGTGATGCCGCTGTCGAGGACGTCTTCTACGATTATAACATGTCTGCCCTCAATATTTGTGTCTAAATCTTTAAGAATCTTAACACGGCCCGAGCTTTCGGTGCCTGCGCCATAGCTGGAGACGGCCATGAAGTCGATCTCGCAGGGAACGGTGACCTGACGGACCAGGTCGGCCATGAAAACGAAGGCGCCGCGCAGGACCGAGATCATGACGGGGTTCTTGTCTTCATAGTCACGGGAGATCTCGGCGCCCAGACGGGCAACAACGGCCTGGATCTCTTCTTTTGTATAAATGGGTGTTTCCTTTACATCATCATACAGCTTATGGCTCATCATCATATCCTCCTGCAGCTGATTCGTATAGCCTGATTTTGGTTTTTTGCCCCTGCGGCGGGATCGTACGCAAGATCGCCCACCAGCAGTACCTTATTATTATCGCATATTACGGGGATTCTGTCACGGGTTTTCGCCGGAATTTTTCGGTCGATCAGTAATTTTTTTATACTTTTATGACCACCGGGCAAAGCAATGCTGTCCCCCGTACGCCTCGAACGCACGCGCAGCGGACCTTCGACGGCACTTCGTGCAACGGCAACACCTTCTTCACCGCCCACCGTGATGGCCCAGCCGTTCCAGATCACCGTCTGTCCTTCTTCCAGCAGCTGTTCGCCATCCGACTCGACCACCGCATCCGGGGCAGCCTTTTCCATGCACAGGTCGTTGTATTCCACACGGGCGCACAGGCCGCAGCCCAGATCGATGCGGCCACTCACGCGGTCGCCCAGCGCCAGCTCGAGCACGGCTTCGGTCTTGCGTGCATCCAGCACACGGGGATCTCCCTTGACCTCGCGCAGCAGCAGGGTCAGTACGGGATGGCCGAGGGCCGGATGGGCGCTGCGCAGCAGGCGGCGGTCGATGCGGCCCAATTCGCGGTCGCAGTCGAGCAGCTGCAGGGCCGACTGCAGGATAAAATCCTGGGCCTGGCTCAGATTCCGGGCGGCGCGGCAGATGGCGGCGTCGGCCTCGGGATGGATGGCGCGCAGCTGGGGCAATACCTCGTGACGGATGCGGTTGCGGCTGTAGCGCCGGTCGAAATTGCTTTCGTCGGTGATCCAGCCAAGGCCGTTTGCCCGGTTATAGGCCTCGATCTCCTGCCTCGACACCTCCAGCAGCGGACGGATGACCCGGTCGTTGACGGCCGGGATACCCCCCAGGCCCGACAGGCCGGCGCCGCGGCTCAGGTTGAAGAGCAGGGTCTCGGCATTGTCCTCGCGGTTGTGGGCCACGGCGATGGTCTCGCATTCCAGCCCTTCGGCCAGTTCATAGAGCCAGCCGTAGCGCAGCAGGCGCGCCGCCTCTTCGATGCCCAGATGATGGGCCTCGGCATAGGCCGGAACGTCGCCCCGGGCGGTGTGGTATTCGATTCCCATGGAATCACACAGGCTGTGGACAAAGCGTTCTTCTTCCGCGGCCTTGTCGGGCCGGATGCCATGGCTGTAGTGGGCGGCAATGACGGTGATGTCCAGCGCGCCGCGCAGGCTGTGCAGGGCGTGCAGCAGGCAGACCGAATCGGCCCCACCCGAAAGGGCCGCCAGTATGCGGCAGCCCCTTGGAATGATATTTCGATTGATATTGAGGTTCATATTTTCCTATTACCCGGAAGATTTGATAACGATCCGCGTGATGGGCCACCTTCGGTGGTCCCCCAAGTGCCCTGTGGGTATTCCCTCGCGCTTTCAGCGCAAAGGGACGGCTAAATAAGGCCTCCGTCAAACACCGTAGGGACCGGCGTCCCCGACGGTCCGCAAAAGCCTTCCCCGTCAGACGTCCATATACCCCATATACATCCGCTTCATCTCGAGGGCATCCACATCCTGGGTGCCGGCCGATTCACAGATGATGCGCGGGGCATAGCCGCCGGCGGCCAGCAGCTTTGCCAGCGGAGCGAAATCGGGGCCGTAGGCGGCATCTTCAAAGGTCAGGTGGCGCACCTCGCCGCCCTTGGAATATTCGATCTTGGAAAAATGGCCGTGGAAGCTGCGGGCGCGCTGGGTGCCCAGCCGATCCTCCATGCCCCGAAGCAGGGCGGCAAAGGCTTCTTCGCTGTTGACGGCCCCCTGGGTACGGCTGTTGAGGTGGCCGAAGTCGATACAGGGCAGCAGGCGCTCGTCGAGGGCGCAGATGGCCATGACCTCGTCGAAATCGCCCAGTACGTTGATCTTACCCATGGTCTCGATGCAGAGGCCGATGTGGTCCAGCTTCTCGGCCTCCAGCCGCTCGAGCGCCAGCCGGACAGCGCGGAATGTGTTGTCGAGGGCCTCCTGCCGGGTCATCCTGGACAGGCCCCCGCAATGGACGGTAACGCGGTCGCCTCCCATCCAGCCGCAGGCCCGGGCCGCCTGCAGGATATAGCCCATATTCTTTTCGATGCGTTCGGGGTCGGGGCTGGACAGATTGATAAAGTAGGGGGCGTGGAGCGACATCCGGATGCCGCAGGCCGCCGCCTTTTCCCCCAGCTTACGGGCCGTCTCTTCACCGATGTTGACGCCGCGGCCGCACTGATACTCGAAGCAGTCGAGGCCCATCTGCTGCAGGTATGCCGGCATATCCTGCGAGGATTTATATTTCTTCGAAAAGGCGTCGCTGGCGCCGGCCGGGCCGAAGAGGGCGCGGGGATGCATCATTTTGCCCTCCGTTCAAATCGGAAGGGCAGCTCGACCAGACGGCGCAGGGGGAAATACCAGAGGTAGGTGTCGGTCGACTGCACCATGAGGGTCCACATGCCGCTGCGCAGGCCGCCCAGCACGTCGGTGTAGATCTGATCGCCGACGATGGCCAGCTCATGGGGCTGCAGGCCCAGATGCGCGGCCGCCGCAAGGAAACCCTTGGTCGAGGGCTTTTTCGATTTATGCCGCCAGTCGCAGCCGATGCGTCTGGCATAGCTCTCGGTGCGCGCCGGGCTCTTGTTGTTGGACAGGATGTAAAGCTTGATGCCGTTCTCCTGCATCTCGCGCAGCCATGCGTCGATGGCCGGCGAGGGTTCGGGATCCTTGGTGCGGGCCAGCGTGCCGTCGATGTCGAGCAGCAGGCCGCGGATGCCCTTTTCCTGCAGATACTCCGGTCTGATCCCGGTCACGTCGTCATATATTTTATGGGGAAATGGAAAGATCATGGTTTCTCCTGTAAGTATTGTTACTGAAAATGAAGAATGGATCACAGGCTCCCGTCGGACGCCCGTAGGGACCGGCATCCTTGACGGTCCGCATACACAATGCCTCCGTCGGACGGGTGTAGGGACGGCCATCGGCCATCCGCAATAAGCCTTCCCTGTGCAAGGGAAGGTGGTTCCGTAGGAACCGGATGAGTTGTCTATTTATTTTTTCCTTATTGGAAAGAGAATGTGTCCTGCGGACAGATCGAATAAACAACTCATCAGTCACCTCCGGTGACAGCTTCCCTAAGTGCCCTGTGGGTATACACAGGGAAGCCTAT
>JAFQKM010000192.1 GCA_017396925.1 Clostridia bacterium | reverse complement strand
TTTCGAGTCGAGGCCGTTATGACCACTTCGATACTGCTCCATATAAAGATTGCCAAAATAGAATACTATATTTTCCCCTGTTTGTCAAGGATATTCTGCTGCAGGAAGGGCAGAAAAGCACCGAGTACTTTTCAACTTGCCAAGTTTCGTGCTTTTTGTTATGCTGTTTCTATCTGCTGAACAGAAAGAAGTTGCATCCCTATGAAATATATTGCCTTTGACGTCGAGACACCCAACAGCCTGAACAACCGCATGAGCGCCATTGGCATCACGGTGATCGAAGACGGGGCCATCACAAAAGAGTTTTACTCTCTTGTCGATCCCGAGCAGGAACTGGCCCCCTTTAATATTGCGCTGACCGGCATCACCCCCGAGATGATCGAGGGGCAGCCCACCTTCGGGCAGCTGTGGCCCACGATCGGCCCGATCCTCACCGATCCCGATGGGCTGCTGCTGGCCCATAATGCGCCCTTTGATATGGGCGTGCTGGGCAAGTGCATCGAGGCCTACAACATCGATGCGCCCCTTTTTCTGAAGTATGCCTGCACCTGCCAGATGAGCAAGGCGGCCGCACCCGATCTGCCCAATCACAAGCTCAATACCCTCTGCGACTGCCTGTGTATCGAGCTGGATCATCACAATGCCGGTTCGGATGCCCGGGCCTGCGGCAAGGTGGCTCTGCGCTGCATCGATTGGGGCGTTGATCCCACGCAGTTTGCCCGTACCTATGATGTCTATGCCCACAAGACGGTCAAGCCGCCCAAGCCGGCAAGAAAAAAGAAATACCGCAATTCGATATAAAAATTACCGCCCGAAAGCATTGTGCTTTCGGGCGGTTGTGCATTTGCGGAAAGATTTTAGGCGTTTTCGCGCTTGGTCTGTGCCTTGGTGCGCCACTTGCCGCGGCGGTAGGCAATGATGTTGATCACACAGCCGATGACCCACGAGCAGAGCAGCGAAGCAAATACGCTGATGGGGTTGCCGTTGGGATGCTCGGCGCTGCGGCTCAGGTAGGCAAACAGATAGGCCATGGGAACACGAACGGCGATGGTGGTGAAGAAGGAGATCCACATGGGGGTTGTGGTATCGCCGGCACCGCGCATAACGCCCGACAGCGACTGGGTGATGGCAAAGGCGATGTAGCCGGGGGCGACGATGCGCATCATCTTGGTCGACATATCGATCAGCGACTGGGTATTGGTGAAGAAGCCCATGAGGATGGGGCCGAACAGAACAATGCAGAGAACGATGACGGTTGCGGTGCCGATGATCAGCTTGAGGCCGTCCTTAACACCCTGTTCAACGCGGTCGACACGGCCGGCGCCGATGTTCTGGCCGGTGTAGGTGGTCATGGCGTTGCCAAAGGAGAAGTTGGGCATCATAACGAAGCCGTCGACGCGCATAACGATGGTGTTGCAGGCAACGAAGGTGGCGCCGAAGGAGTTGGTCAGCGACTGAACGACCAGTGCCGAGCAGGACATAACGGCCTGGGCCAGACCGGAGGGAAGACCGAGGCGGACCAGCTGCATGGCATAGGTCTTGTTGACCTTGAAGTGGCGCTTTTCCAGATGCATGACATCACGCATGGAGAAGAGCTTTCTGGCGCTCAGGCAGGCCGAGATGATCTGGGCAATGGCAGTGGCGATGGCAACGCCCTGAACGCCCAGGCCGAAATTGGCAACAAAGACCAGGTCGAGGGCAACATTGAGCAGCGCTGCGACGATCAGATACTTGAGGGCACTGATCGAGTCGCCCATACCGCGGAGGATGCCGGCCAGAATGTTGTAGAAGCCCATACCGGCGATGCTGAGGAAGTAGATGCGCAGGTAGGACAGGCACATATCAAAGGTCTCGGCAGGGGTGTCGACCAGACGGAGCATGGGTTCGGAGATGGCGGTACCGACGACCATCATGAACAGGGATGCAATGAGGGTCAGGACCATGCAGGTGCCGACGGCGCCCGAAAGGTCTTCCTTGCGGCGTGCGCCGAAGTACTGGGCAACCATGATGCCGGCGCCGGTGGAGATACCGACGAAGAGGACGATCAGCAGGTTGATCAGGGGGCCGCAGCCGCCGACGGCTGCCAGAGCCAGGTCGCCGACATACTTGCCGACGATAACCGAGTCGGCGGTATTGTAGAGCTGCTGGGCAATATTGCCGATCAGCAGGGGGATGGCAAAGGCCACGATCTTTTTCCAGGGAGTACCCTCGGTCATGTCCTGTGCCGCAAACAGATTGGAGAGTTTCGACATTTTTTCACCTCAAATTGGAATGGATGGGGCAATAAAGCCGCCGGATGGGAGCGTATCTCCCAAAAGAAAGGCCGCAGACCGGCTGCAGCGCATAGTAAATGAAATTATAACACGGTTAATAATATGATGCAATAGGGCAGAAAGCAGGAAAAGGTTGATTTTATATGTATAAGGCTATAAAATAAAAATATCAATTTTGGGGATATGGAGAGTATTGTATTATGAATAGTTTTTCCGCGCTCATCGAGGCGCTGGCCGTTGTCATCTTATATATTGCCATCGGCATCCTGCTCAACAAGAGCGGCATGATCACAAG
>JAFQKM010000191.1 GCA_017396925.1 Clostridia bacterium | reverse complement strand
CGTTCTGCGGAACGATAGGGGCTCCGCCCATGCGATCTTTCGGGCGGAAACCGCGTTTCCCCCGAAGGCCCCCTTCCGCTCTCCGAGGGAACATAAAACAGAGCGAAAACGGCCCTTCTGGGCCGCGCCGGCAATCCGGCGCCGATTTTCAGGCAATTCATTTGCCGAAAATCTATACAATCACTTGGGGGCCACGCAAAAACAGGGTTTTTGTGGGGAAGTGTTGCGAATTCCCCCCTTGCATTCCCACAACGCTCCGCTCTTGGGGCTGCGCCCCGCCGCTCAGGCATCCCTGCCTGTCTTCAACGTGCGCAAAGCGTTTTGAGGGCCTGATGACTTATACCTGCATATAATAACCTGCGCCGCGCTTGGTCATCAGGTGCTTGGGATCTGCGGGGTCGATTTCCCCATGAAATGCAAGCATTTCACAGGGGCCCCTTTTGATCTGATAGATTTCCGGCGAATCAATCGCCCGGAAATCCGCGGCCGAACGCTCGGCCGAGCGCGTTTTCGCTTATACCTGCATATAATAACCTGCGCCGCGCTTGGTCATCAGGTGCTTGGGATCTGCGGGGTCGTCTTCGAGTTTTTCACGAAGACGGCGCATGGCAACGTCGACGGCGCGCAGATCGCCGTAATAGTCATAACCCCAGACATTTTCCATCAGTTCTTCTCTCGAGACGACCTGCGAGGGACGGTCGAGGAAATAGCAGAGAATATCATATTCGCGCTGGGTCAGCTCCAGTGCGCGTCCGTTCTTGGTAACGCTCTGCAGGGCCTTGTCCAGCTTGAAGGGGCCATATGTACCGGGTGCGCTCTTCTCGCCGCCCTGACGGGCTGCTGTACGGCGGATGTTGGCCTTGATGCGTGCGGCCAGTTCCTTGACCGAGAAGGGCTTGGTGATATAGTCGTCGGCGCCGGTCTCGAGGCCGAAGATCTTGTCGGTCTCTTCCTCGCGTGCGGTGACCATGATGACGGGAATATCCGATGTCTGGCGCAGGCGGCGCAGCACCTCAAAGCCGTCCATAACGGGCAGCATGACATCGAGCAGCACCAAATCGGCGCGGCCCGAAAGGGCCAGCTCCAGACCGGCGCCGCCATCGAAGGCCGAGAGGATCTCGTAGCCTTCGCGCTTGAGATTGAAGGAGATCAGATCGACGATGCTTTTTTCATCTTCGATGATCAGGATGGTGCTCATATCGAGCCTCCTTTACTGTAAAGCCGGGAACTCCCGGCAGACGTACAATTTTTAAATCAGGCCGCGTGCCTTGGCCATGGCATAGATGCTGATGGTCTTAGCGTCGTTCATACGGCCGTCGGCGATCATGGCCTCCAGCTCGGTGAGAGCGACCTTTTCTACCGACAGGAACTCATCCTCGTCGGGGCATGCTTCACCAAAGTCCAGCTGATCGGCAAAGTACATATGGAAGACCTCGGTGTACATACCGGGGGTGGGAAAGACCTCGCCCAGATACTCCAGGCGGCCGGCGGTGGCGCCGGTCTCTTCCTTCAGCTCGCGGATAGCGGCATCGCGGTGGTCTTCACCCTTTTCCAGCTTGCCGGCAGGAACCTCCAGCAGCTCCTGCCCGATGCAGTAGCGATACTGACGGACCATATAGGTATACCCCTCGTGTACAGCCAGCATGACAACGGCGCCGGGATGAACGACGACCTCGCGCAGCTTGACCTTTCCGTTTTCCAGCTCGACATAATCGTGACGGACATGGATGATCTTGCCCTGGAAGACGACCTCGCCGTCGACCTTTTTTTCATAATGTGCCATGGCTTACTTCTCCAATACTTCCTGACGGATCAGATTGAATACATTGCTGGCCGTCGAATTGCGGATACGGGTACGGGTGGCGGTATGACGGAACTCGGGCTTGATGACCTTCTCGAGGTCGCCTGTACAGATGCCGATATAGACGGTACCGACCGGCTTTTCGGGGGAACCGCCGCCGGGGCCGGCCACGCCTGTGGTCGAAACGCCGATGTCGGCACCGGTCAGTCTGCGGACGCCGCGGGCCATTTCAATGGCGGTCTCGGGGCTGACGGCGCCATGGAGGCGCAGGGTCTCTTCCGAAACGCCCAGAACATTCATCTTGACTTCGTTGGCATAGGAGACCACACCTCCCAGATAGCAGGTCGAGCTGCCCGAAATATCGGTCAGACGCTTGCCGACCAGGCCGCCTGTGCAGGACTCGGCGGTGGCTACCGTCAGCCCCTTTTCGGTCAGGCCCTTGACAACGACCTCTTCCAGAGAGGAAACATCAACGCCGTAGACGACGCTGCCCAGAACACCGCGGATCTCGTCGACAACGGGGTCGATGAGGGCATAGGCGGCCTCTTCGCTGTCGGCCTTGGCGGTGACGCGAACCTCGCACTCACCCTCCTTGGCATAGGGTGCGGCCGAAGGATTTTCCAGCTTGTTCATCAGATAAGACAGCTTG
>JAFQKM010000190.1 GCA_017396925.1 Clostridia bacterium | reverse complement strand
GGCAGCCTCGTTGACCGTCTTGCTGAACTCCTCTGCGCTGCCGCTTCCCCACGAAATGCTGGCATTTCGCGTGGGCCCCTTTCCATTGAATAGATTTCGCGCGGCAAAGCCTTCCGAAATCGGCGCGCCATTGGGCGCGCGGTGCAGAAGCACCGTTGTCAACGATGCCGCTGTACGATCCCGCTTACAGATCGGCCAGGATCTTGTCTGTTACTCTCAGGCAGATGTCGGCAGCCTCGTTGACCGTCTTGCTGAACTCCTCTGCGCCGCCACTTCCCCACGAAATGCTGGCATTTCTCGTGGGCCCCTTTCCATTAAATAGATTTCGCGCGGCAAAGCCTTCCGAAATCGGCGCGCCATTGGGCGCGCGGCTCTTTGAGCCGTGACGGCGCGCTTACAGATCGGCCAGGATCTTGTCTGTCACTCTCAGGCAGATATCGGCAGCCTCGTTGACCGTCTTGCTGAACTCCTCTGCGCCGCCGTCGATGGCGTCGGAAACCGTCTTGATGGCCAGGCAGGGAATGCCCGAACGGTCGCAGGTCAGGACGATGGCAGCCAGCTCCATCTCGCAGATGTCGGCGCCGAACGCCTGAGCCAGCTGCTGCTTCTTCTCGCGGCCGTCGACAAACTTATCGCCCGATGCGCAGACGACACGCTTCAAGTCAGGCGCGATATTGCAGGCCATCTCGATCATGCGGGCATTGAGGGGGATATTTCTCGAGGGGTAGCCGGTGTAGCGGCCGACCTCGACATGGTCGATGGCCGATACGTCGAAGTCGTAGTGAACGACCTGCTCGACAACGGCGGTCTTGGCCAGCTTCATATCCTCGGTCAGGCCGCCGACGACGCCGAAATTGACAACGGCTTCAACGCCATAGACCGAAATGAGCAGCTGGGTGCCGGCAGCTGCGGCAATCTCGCCGGCGCCGCTGTGGACGACATACAGCTCATACTGAGGCATGATGTACTTATAGACCTTGAAACCGAACTTGTCGATCTCCTCGGCGGCCTTGCCGTATTTGCTCAGAACCGAGCCGATCTCGACCGCGACGAGCATACCGATCTTTTTCATAACTGGATTCTCCTTTGGTATTATTTTATATATTTGTGTGTTATGGTTTTCAAATGCACATTCCGGCTTCCGGGCAAAGAACGGCGCCGACCCCGATCTGTCATCCTGAGCGGAGCGCAAGCGCAGTCGAAGGATCTCACGCCATGCAAAAAGCGCTGATCTGGGCCCGCATCGCCTTTGCTATAGACAAATCGGGGTTTTCGTTATAAACTATGGAAAGATAAAAATACCCATTCGGGGAGGTTTTCTATGGATATTCTCGTTGCCCTGCTGATCTTTACAGCAGCCATGCTGGGCTGTATCATTACCGATACCACCATGGTGGCCGGCCTGTTTGTCGGTTATCTGGCCTTTTTTGCCGTCGGCCTGCACCGCAAGGTCAGCGCACGATCGCTGCTGGATATGTCCCGCGACGGTATCAAGGACGTTCTGCTGGTCATGTACATCATGCTGACCATCGGCGTACTGACCGCCACCTGGCGCATGAGCGGCACCATCCTCTATTTCGTCTACTACGGCGTCAAGCTGATCACACCGCGCATCTTCCTTGTGGCCGCCTTCCTGCTGACCTGCCTGGTCAGCTATGCCCTCGGCACGTCCTTCGGCGTATCGGCCACGGTGGGCGTCATTCTGATGGCCATCGCCCGTTCGGGCGGCATCCATCCGGCTCTGGCCGCCGGCGCCATCTTCTCGGGCGTCTATTTCGGCGACCGCGGCTCGCCGGTCTCGTCGGCAGCCACCGTCGTTGCAGCGCTGACCGAAACCGATATGTACGGCAATGTCAAGCTGATGCACAAAACGGCAGCCCTGCCCTTT
>JAFQKM010000189.1 GCA_017396925.1 Clostridia bacterium | reverse complement strand
CTGACCGAGGTGAAATAATATGACCGATTATAAAACCTTTGGAACAGTTCTGCGCAAGGTGGCGTGGGCGCATATTTTCATCACCTTTTCTCTCAATATCGAAACGCTGGATATCCTGCCGGCATGGGTGGGCTATCTGATGGTGGCCGGTACGCTGGCCGCCATCGCCGCCGAGCGTCCCCATGTGGAGAGCCTGCGGCCCATGGTCTATATCCTGGCCGCCCTCAGCGCCGTTATCTGGATCGGCAAGGCATTTTCACTGGCCATGCCCTATGCTGTCGGACTGGTTCACCAGATCGTTCAGCTGATCTTCTTTTTCAGCTTTCACAGCGAACTGGCCGAGTTGGGCCGCGCCTACGGCTGGCCCAGTGCCGACGGCCTGCTGATGGTGCGCAATGTCAGCATCGGCGTTTCGGCCCTCTGCTGGCTGGCCGAATGGATGGAAAGCGAGTTCCTTATTGCTCTGCTGATCGTTTCCTTTGTCTCGATGCTTCTGCTGTGGATGTATCTGTTCAATCTGAGCAAATATTTCCAATATAAGACATAAAAGAACCCCCGTTTCCGATGGGAAACGGGGGCTTTTGCGTATGTATGGATCTTTAGATAAACAGGATATAGCCCTTGTCGACCGGCTGGAAAGCGGGGATCATCAGCGAGTCATAGACGCAGGTCATATCGTCGCGGAGGATCATCAGGCGGCGGCCATTGGGGATATTGGGCAGCTTGGTGATGGGGTAGCCGAAGCGGAAGACCTTGTCGTCGCCCAGATTTTCGAAGGTCTGGCCCTCGTAGTGGGGCAGGGTAGCGGCATCACGATAGAGGAAGGAGGCCACATGGCAGTATTCCACGCCGTCGCGCAGCTCGAAGATGGGGGTCATGGCATCACGGCTGGGGTTGCCGGGGGTGCGGAGGAAGGCGGTGGCCATATGGTCGTCGATGGGGGCAACAGGCGCCTCAAACAGGCTGGGCGCGCCGGTGCCGGTGCGGCCCGAGAAGGAGAGGATGACGGTGCCTTCGATGTCCTTGAGGGGGGCCACCGAGAAGGAGGTGACCATATCGTTGATGACCATGTCGTTGGCAGGGGCGTCCATGACGATGAACTTCTTGCCGAGGCGGTTCTTCCATGTGTCATTCAGGGGTGCGCGGTCGTGGGCCTTCTGGGCATAGGGCAGCCACTTGCCGGTGGTGAACTGGCTGGCGAAGGTCTCGCCGTCGACGGTCTCAAAGGCCAGCGCACGGCCCATTTCGTCGGCCAGCTGTTCGCCGTTCCAGCTGAGCATGGGCGTATGCATCTTGTGGCCGCCGCGGGTATCGTCACACGTGATCGAGCAGTGTGCACCGTAGAAGTGGAAATTGAGTGCGGCGGTGGGGATCAGCCATGTGCCGCCGAGCTGATCGATCATCTCCTGGGGGACGGGAACCAGACCGTCGTAGATGTTGACGCCCTGCTCGAGCATGGCGACGGCAAACAGGCGGATGATGGTCTCCTGTACGTCGATCATGCAGTCGTGGGTGGCCGACAGGCAGATGACGGCATTGTACTTGGGAATGACGAGGAACTGGGTGGCAAACTGGAAGCTCTGGCCCGACTTGAGCAGAACGCCCTCGCCGAGGTCGTAACCGTTACGCTTGAACTGGACATAGTCCCAGCCGAGGCCATAGCCGACGGCACGGTCGTCGTGCTTGAGGAAGGAGACGCCGTGGCCCTTGGCCATCTCGGCCTTGGAGGCTTCCGAAAGCATGGCGGAGGGCTGGAGGAACTGCTGGCCGAACTTGACCAGATCCTTCATGGAGGTGGTGAAACCGCCGCCGCCCTGGAAGAGGAAGAGCTCGGCTGCGCCCTCGGTCATGTTGACCAGGGGATATTCCTTGTTGCGGACGGGGGACAGACGGGTGGAGAAGGCGCCGAGGGGATCGGTGATGTGGTGCTGGCAGTATTCGGCAAAGGTCTCGCCCGATACGGCGGCGACCACCATTTCGGCCAGCGTGAAGCCGTCGTTGCAGTAGACGGCATATTCGCCCGGTTCGGCCTTGAGGACATTCTTGGAGAGGTAATCGTAGACGGTTTCGTAGTAGTCATAGCCTTCGACCTCCGAGACCGAGAAGCCCTTCCACTGGGTGCCGGGCAGGCCGCTGGTGTGGCTCAGGCAGTGGCGGACGGTGATCTTCTTATAACGGGGATCGGGCATCGACATACGGGGCAGGTATTCGCAGACCGGCTTGTCGAGGTCGATCAGGCCCTTTTCCACCAGCTGCATAACGGCAACGGCACAGTAGACCTTGGAGACCGAGCAGACGTTATAGGTGCAGTCGGTGGTGGCAGGCACCTTGCTCTTTTTGTCCTGTACGCCGAGGGCATCGTTGGCGATCAGCTCGCCGTCCTTGAGGATGGCATAGGATGCCGAGGTATAGTTCTTGGGCAGGCTGTAGGAGAGGATCTCCGACAGCTTACGGGTCAGTGCATTCATGGCAATACTCCTTTATAATTATATACAGGGTGTGGAACTGCTTCTGGATTTAGGATACTTCTTTTTCGGGCACCTGTCAATGAGGCAGGGGATATGGTATAATATCTGCATGAGCAGATATTATATTGATCAAATAAATGCCATTATACCATCGCGGCGCTATGCGCCTATGGTATAATAAAAGAAAAACATCATGATTGGAAGATTGGCCCGAGAAACCAACGAAGTGTTTCGAGGGTCAGAGGTGCATTATGAAAACACTGATTATCAATGGCTCGCCCCGGCCCAAGGGGGATACACAGAACCTCCTCTCACGTTTGCGCCCCATGCTGGAGGGCGAGATCGTGCAGGTCGACGCCTACCGCGACAATATCCATGCCTGTATCGACTGCCGCGCCTGCTGGAAAACCCCCGGCTGCGCCGTGAAGGATGGCATGGGGAAGATCTATGCCGCCATGCAGGACTGCGACAATATTCTGCTGGCATCGCCGGTCTATTACCGCAACCTGACCCCGCCGGTCATCAACATCCTCACCCGTATGCAGATCCTCTTTGCCGCCCAGCACTACCACGGCGTCGATCTGCAGGGGCCCCGGAAGAAGGGGGCGCTGCTGCTGGTTGGCGGCGGCTCCGGCAAGCCCGATATGGCCCAGACCACCGGCCGCATCCTGCTGCATCAGCTGAATGCATGGGATCTGCTTGACCCCATCATGTATCTGGATACCGACAAT
>JAFQKM010000188.1 GCA_017396925.1 Clostridia bacterium | reverse complement strand
GATCGCCGCCCGCCGCATCGTTTTTGGCAAATACCTCAACTGCGGCCAGACCTGCGTGGCGCCCGATTATCTCTATGTCCACCGCAGTGTCAAGGACGAACTGCTGGGCTATATCAAGGCCGAGATCGCGGCGCAGCATGGCGATACACCCCTCACCCACCCCGATTGGGGAAAAATCATCAACGAAAAGCACTGGGCCCGCCTGATGGATCTCATCGACCGTCAGCGCAGCAAGGTAATGGTCGGCGGCGCCGGCAAGGCCGATACCCTGCAGATCGCGCCCACCGTGCTGGACAATATCACATGGGAAGATCCCATCATGCAGGACGAGATCTTCGGCCCCATCCTGCCTGTACTGGTCTATGATGATCTGGAAGAAGTCGTCGAAGCGGTGGGCAGCCACGACCGCCCGCTGGCCCTCTATATCTTTACAAAGAGCAAGCGCGAAAGCCGTTATGTCCTGAGCAGGTGCCGTTTTGGCGGCGGCTGCGTCAACGATACCATCATCCATCTGGCCACCACCCATATGGGCTTTGGCGGCGTCGGTGAAAGCGGTATGGGCAGCTACCACGGCAAGGCCGGCTTCGATACCTTCAGCCATCATAAGAGCATCGTCGATAAGGCGACATGGCTCGATCTGCCCATGCGGTATCGGCCCTACAGCGAATGGAAAGACAGAATTATTCGTGCATTTCTGAGATAAAAAATAACCCCGCAGTCCGGATGGACTGCGGGGTTTCGTATGTTTTAAACGAATGGTTTACGCTTCTGCCTTGACCTGATCGGGTGCGTCGGGTACGAAATAGGAAGCGACGCAGGCCAGGATGGCCAGACCGATGACGATGTACAGGACGGTGGGAACGCCGTGGGCATCGGCGACCTTACCCAGCAGAGGGGAGATCATGCCGCCGAAGCTGGAGGCCAGACCCATGGTGATGCCCGAAGCCAGACCGATATGGTTGGGGACGAACTTCTGGCCCAGTGCGACCGAGGGGCTGAAGGCCAGGTTGAGGGACATGGCGGTGGGGACCAGCATGATGGTCGAGAAGGCGACCGAGCGGGACATGGTGACGATGATCAGGCAGGGGATGAGCAGGGTCAGGCCGGTGCGGATGGTCTTGTTGAAGCCATAGTTGTCGGCCAGACGGCCGCCGATCAATGTGGCGATGGCGCCCGACAGGGCCAGGATCGAAGTGATCGAGCCGGAGGTGGCCTCGCTCTGCATGAGGACGCTCATCCAGAACATGGGCAGGAAGGTGCTCATGCCGACACCGATGGTCGAACGGAGAAAGACGACGCCGGTCAGCTTGGCAAAGGACTTCCAGTCGTCCTTCTGACCTGCGGCGATGGCAGCCTTGGTCTTCTGCGTGCCTTCGGCGGCAAAATCGCCGAGGTTGCGGTTCTGGCTCAGCATGAAGGCGGCCATGGCAAAGGCGGGGACGGCCAGCACGGCGGTGCCCTTGAGGCCGCCGAAATAGGTCATGCCCCATACGGCCAGCATGGGACCGACAAAGCCGCCCATATTGCCGCCGACCGAGAAGAGGCTGAGGCTCTTGCCCTTCTTTTCGCCGCCGACATAGTTGGCCATACGGCCGCCGTCGGGATGGAAGAGGGCCGAGCCGATACCGGTGAAGGTGACGGCAATGAACATGGCCCAGTAGCTGTCGAGGAAGCCCAGCATCGAGATGCCGCAGCCCGACATGAAGATGCCGAGGGACATGAGCCAGGGACGGGATGTTTTGTCGGCCATCGAGCCGAATACCGGCTGGATGATCGAGCCGACCGAGCTGAGCGCAAAGGTCAGGCCGGCTGCGGCTGCGTAGGTAACGCCCTTTTCCGAGATCAGGAAGGGCAGGATGGCGGGCAGGGCACCGCCGCTGATGTCGGCGCACAGATGACCCAGCATGAGCAGGTAGCTGTACGCACCCTTTTTGAGTTTCATATTGCAGAAACCTCCCAAAATGTATTTGATTCCATTTTAGCACAGCCGGATGGTTCATACAAGCATACAGAAAGGCCAAAAGCCTATTGAAAAATATAAAAATATTCATAGATTTTTTCGATAAATAAAGAGGGATTTATTATTGAAAGCGGCCTGAAATCATGATATAGTAAACGGGATCAAAATCGATTTTCAGGGCGTGCGTGTTTCAGACGGCGCCTTGCGTTATAAGCTGCGCGGGAGGCCGTGCAGCACAGGAAAAAGGAAATAAAGGGAAATGCAGAAGGGCGCCTGAAGGGATAGGCGCCCTTTTGCTTTGTTTTGGCGGCTGTAAGCAGAAGGTTTTTAAGAAAAATCCGTAAAAATGCGGTTTTTTTTGCAAATAAGGGATGCAAAGCCGGAATAATTCTGTTATAATATATGAAATCCGGGAAGTTTTTCTTGATCCGGAGTTCAGAAGGCTTGTCCCCAAGGTGGAGGACATGCCTTTTGTGGCGCGTAAAATTATTATTCTGATAAAGGAGCATGAACGAAATGGGCAAGTATGTTTACCTGTTTAAAGAAGGCAATGCTTCGATGCGTGAGCTGCTGGGCGGCAAGGGTGCCAACCTGGCTGAGATGACACACATCGGCATGCCCGTTCCCCAGGGCTTCACAATCACAACTGAAGCCTGCACAAAGTACTATGAAGACGGCCGCATGATCAACGACGAGATCATGGCTGAAATCATGGTCAACATCGAAAAGATGGAAGAGATCACCGGCAAGAAGTTCGGCGACGAAGAGAACCCCCTGCTGGTCTCCGTCCGTTCCGGCGCTCGCGCTTCCATGCCCGGCATGATGGACACCATTCTGAACCTGGGTCTGAACGACACCGTTGTTGAGACACTGGCTAAGAAGTCCGGCAACCCCCGTTGGGCTTACGACTGCTATCGCCGCTTCATCCAGATGTACTCCGACGTCGTTATGGAAGTCGGTAAGAAGTACTTCGAGCAGCTGATCGACAAGATGAAGGAAGAGAAGGGCATCAAGCTCGATATCGACCTGACAGCTGAAGACCTGAAGAACCTGGCTGAGCAGTTCAAGGCTGAGTATAAGGCCAAGATCGGCACAGACTTCCCCACCGACCCCAAGGAACAGCTGATGGGCGCCATCAAGGCCGTCTTCCGCAGCTGGGATAACCCCCGCGCTAACATCTACCGCCGCGACAACGATATCCCCTACTCCTGGGGTACAGCTGTTAACGTCCAGGCCATGGTCTTTGGTAACATGGGCGACAACTGCGGTACAGGCGTTGCTTTCACACGTAACCCCTCCACAGGTGAGAAGGTTCTGTACGGCGAATTCCTGACAAACGCTCAGGGCGAAGACGTCGTTGCAGGCGTTCGTACACCTATGCCCATCTCCCAGATGGAAGAGAAGTTCCCCGAAGCCTTCGCTCAGTTTGTTGAGGTCTGCAAGACACTGGAGAACCACTATAAGGATATGCAGGACATGGAGTTCACCGTTGAAGACGGTAAGCTCTACATGCTGCAGACACGTAACGGCAAGAGAACAGCTCAGGCTGCTCTGAAGATCGCCTGCGACCTGGTCGACGAAGGCATGATCGACGAGAAGAAGGCTGT
>JAFQKM010000187.1 GCA_017396925.1 Clostridia bacterium | reverse complement strand
TCAATCGCGGCTTTGATCCCCTCAAGATGATGACCATCTACAACGGCCTCGACTTTTCCACCAAGGCGCCCAAGGTCGACCGCAAGGCCTATCTGGCCGAAGCCGGACTGGAATACAACGAGGGCGATGTCGTGCTGGGCATCCCGGCCCGCCTCAACCCGGTCAAGGACATCGGCACCCTGCTGCGCGCCTTTGCGCTGGCCAAAAAGGAAGTGCCGAATCTCAAGCTGCTGATCGGCGGCGACGGCGAGGATATGGACAAGCTGATCGCCCTGTCGAAGGAACTGGGGCTGGAAGGCAGCGTCAGCTTCATGGGCTGGCTCAAGGACATCCCCACCTTCTTCTCGGCCTGCGACATCGACGTGCTCTGCTCGATCTCGGAATCCTTCCCCTATTCCATCCTCGAGGGCATCCGCGAGGGCTGCGCCGTCATCACCTCCGACGTCGGCGGTATGCGCGACCTGATCGAGAGCGGCGAGAGCGGCTATATCTTCAACCCCGGCGATGTCGAGACCTTTGCTTCCTATATCGTCGATCTGGCAAAGGACCCCGAAAAGCGCAGGCGCTTTGCCGATAAGCTCTATGCCGTCGCCTCCAGGCGCTATTCGCTGGAGAGCATGGCGGCCACCCAGCAGAAGATCTACGACGATATCCTCACGCTGGAGGCCCGTAAGAAGTCCCGCGACGGCGTATTGATCTGCGGCGCCTACGGCCGCGGCAATGCCGGCGACGAGGCCATCCTCAAGGCCATCCTCGACACCATGCGCGAGATCGACCCCCTTCAGCCCCTGACCGTCATGACCCGCAAGCCCCGCGAGACCGAGCTGCTGCACAAGCGTGTCCGCGCCGTGCACACCTTCAATCCCTTTGCCTTCATGGGCGAGATGAGAAAGCGCAGGCTCTTTATCAGCGGCGGCGGCAGCCTGATCCAGGACGTCACCTCCAACCGTTCCCTCTATTTCTATCTGGGCACCATCTGGCTGGCCAAGCTGCTGGGCTGCAAGGTGCTGATGTATGGCTGCGGCATCGGCCATGTGGGCAAGCGCTTCAACAAAAAGCTGGCCCGCGCCATCCTCGACCGCAACCCCGATATCATCACCCTCCGCGATCCCGGCTCGATGCGCGAGCTGCAGGAGATGGGCGTCACCAAGCCCGACGTCCGCATGACGGCCGACCCCACCCTCTGCCTGACGCCGGCCAGCGACGAAGCGGCAGCCGACCTGCTGCGCAGCCGCGGCCTCGATTCCGACGGCAGATATATCTGCTTTGCCCTCCGCGCATGGAAAGGCCTCAGCGACTATGGCGTATTCACACGCGCGGCAAAATATGCCTATGAGAAATACGGCCTGACCGCCGTCTTCCTGCCCTTTGAGCAGCCCACCGACCTGAAACCTGCCCGTATGGCCTGTGAGGGCCTCGATACCCCCCACGCCATCCTCGACGGCATCACCGACGTCGAGCTGACTCTGGCGCTGCTGCGCCGTATGCAGGCCGTATGCGCCATCCGTCTGCACGCGCTGGTCTTTGCCGCCGCAGCCGGCGTGCCCTTTATCGGCGTCTCCTACGACGTCAAGGTACAGGGCTTTATGGAGTATGCCGGCAATCCCTGCTGCTGTGATCTGCAGGAGGTCAGTGATGGGTGGCTCTGCTCCCAGATCGACAGGGCGGTTTCCGACCCCGACTTCTTCAGAAATATGGCCGTCACCCTCC
Organism: Clostridia bacterium; assembly: GCA_017396925.1. GTDB lineage: Bacteria > Bacillota > Clostridia > Oscillospirales > Butyricicoccaceae > RGIG1902. Next base: position 36 of record JAFQKM010000187.1, on the reverse strand, counting down.
GCGATACCGAGCGCCTCAATAAAAAGGCGGCAGAGG
>JAFQKM010000186.1 GCA_017396925.1 Clostridia bacterium | reverse complement strand
GACTACTGGCGGCAGGGCATTGCTTCGGCCATGCTCAAGCTGCTGCTTGAGGTGGCCGAACACCATCCCGATGTGGCCTGCGTCGGTCTCGAATACATCGAAGGCAACGACCGCGCCCGTGGGCTTTACGAAAAGCTGGGATTCGTTGAAACCTACCGCAAGCCCGACGCCATTCGCTGGCGGGACGGCAGCATCCATGCCGAAATCGGCATGGTGAAGTATCTGAAATAGAAGAAAACAGCATAAGGGGGAATTTTGATGTTGAAAAAGAGATTGTTTGCAGCCTTGCTGGCCATGTTGCTGGTCTGCAGCTGTATGCCTTTGGCGCAGGCGGCTGAATATACCCGTGTCACGGTCAGCGGCCGTGCCAATTATGCCTGGAGCCAGGAGGTCTTCCGTCTGGTCAACGAAAACCGCGCCATTTACGGCAGCGGCGCCGCGCCTGTGGTGCTTGATCAGGAGCTGACCGACGAGGCCATGCTGCGTGCAGCCGAGCTGTGTGTATACTACAGCCATACGCTGCCTTGCGGCTATGAAACCCCTCTTGCCGAGGCCATTGCCATCGGACAGGGCTCGCCGGCTTCGGCTGTGGCTGCATGGATGGCTTCCAAAGCCGGCCACCGTGAAGCTATTCTGCAGAAGCAGTTTGAAAAAATCGGCGTCGGCAGTTTTACATCCAACGGTACAACGGCCTGGATCATTGTTTTCGCATTTAGCGCAGACAGTTATGTACCCGAGACCCGCAATGCCAATGTTAATGCCAATACCGAGATCCTGGTGGATTTCGACTATCTGAATCTGGGCAGTGTCAGCAACAGCAGCGTTTCGATGAAGATCGGCGAGACCAGGTCCTATTCGCTGAAGGCACGCAACGGCGGTTTCCGTTCGAGCAGCGCCAAGCTGGCGCCCTATGGCACCGATGCCTATGACGTCGGCGGCAACCTGGCCGTCGATTACGAACCGGCCAAGGACGGCAGCGGCAACTTTACGCTGACCGCCATGGCAGAGGGCACCTATGTTATGAAGCTGCCGCTGTATGAGGGACAGTCGCCCTGCAATACCATCACCGTTACGGTGACCAATCCGGCCGGCCATGTCCATAAATGGGTGGGGGCACAGACCAAGGCGCCCACCACCGAAAGCGAAGGCGAGCTGACCTATCGCTGCAACTGCGGCCTTTCCTATACCAGCCCCATTGCCAAGCTGGAGCCCAACGGCATTGCCTTTATCGATGTCGACAAGACCAAGTATTATTTCGACCCCGTTCTGTGGGCGCTGGAAGAAGAGGTGACCAGCGGCACCAGCGAAAAGACCTTTTCGCCCAATGCCACCTGCACACAGGGGCAGATCCTGACCTTCCTGTGGCGTGCGGCCGGCAGTCCTTCGGTTCGCCTTGAGGATCCTTATGATACATCGCTGGACGAAAGCCAGTATTATTATGCCCCCATGCTGTGGGCATGGAAGAAGGGCATCGTGACCGACAGCACATTACTGCCCGGAGCTCCCTGCAGCCGCATCAATGTGGTCACCTATCTGTGGCGGCTGGCCAAAGGCAGCAAAACCGGACAGTGTGATTTTACCGATGTTGCAGAAGCCGACCAGCCTGCCGTTGCCTGGGCTGTTAAAAAGGCCATCACCAATGGCACCAGCGAGACCACCTTCTCGCCGGAGGATATCTGCACCCGTGCCCAGATCGTCACCTTCCTGTATCGTTATTTCAAGTAATCCATAACAGAAAAGACCGCTCGTATGAGCGGTCTTTTTTTATATTGTTCAGGCTTTGAAATCGATCTCGATGACATCCTTGGGGAAGGCCATGATGCATCCTTTGTTGGGGTTGACGATCTGGCTGATGCGCAGGTCGCCCTTGAGGGAGAGCAGCATGCCGGCGTGGGGATTGTCCAGCCCGGTGTGGGCCATGAGGAATCGGTGCATCTTGCGGGCGGCCAGGATGGAACAATCGTCGAGGCTGGGGGCGGCAGCGGTGGTCATGTAGTGGGTGGGCGATTCGATCATCGGGGTGGGAATGTCGGCGCGATCCTTGAGGACGGTAACGCGCACAGTGACCGTGCCGTTCATTTCGAGGGCACAGATAAGGGTCTCGCCGTCGCCCTGTACGCCGTGGATATCGCCCATCGACAGCAGCGCGCCGTCGACCTCGACCGGCAGATAGAGGATGTTGCCGGCATTCATGTCTTTGATGTCCATATTGCCGCCGTGTTCGGCTGGGGTTTCGGTATTGACGGGATCGCCGGCCGGGGCGGTGCCGATGACGCCGATCATGGGCTTGAGGGCCACGGTCAGGCCATCGAAATCGGCGGTCATGGCGTCGGGGTCCACCGCAAAGACACGGCAGACGGCCGGCTCGATCTCGTAGGCGCCGATGCCGGGACGGGCGCTCATGCAGCCCTTGGTATCGGGGCGGATGTCGAGGATCTCGACCTTAAGGATATCTCCGGCCTTGGCCTCTTCGATATAGAGGGGGCCGGTGGCCGGATTGGCAATGGATACCTTCATATCGCTGCGGGCCATACGGTCGGTGTGCAGGGCGCCGCAGTAGCAGTCGACGCAGTGGAAGACGGCGGTATCGCCCGAATGGGCATGGGCAGCCGGGGCAACGGTTTTGTCGAAGGCGCCGTGGATGTGTTCGGAAGAAATAACGATCTGGGCCATGGGAAGACCTCCTGTGGTTTCATTTGCCTTCAGTATATCATTTCCGCAAGATGCGCGCAATGCCGTAGGTGCCGGCCTGCGGATCGCGGAAGAGCTGGATCCGGGGTGGGGAAGAGGTCCAGAAAATCATTCCCATCCCCACCAGCAGAATGATGGCGGCAAACAGCCCGGCCTCGAATGCCGTCGGGGCAGAGAAGCGGGTGCGCAGGGCATAGCTCAGGCCATAGGTCAGGGCGGCAGAGAGGTAGAAAAGGGCGATATCGACCGGCAGAAAGCCGCGGCCGATGACGCCGGTGTAGGTGTAGTAGAGGATGATGGTGGCCAGAAGGCCGGTGACCAGCCCGCAGCATCGCGCCCATACCGCATGGGCGTCAAAGCCGGTGGGCAGCAGGGAACAGAGGGTATAGAAGGTTGTCGGCCAGTAGAGCAGCTTGAGGTGCTCCCAGATGCTTTCGTTGACCGGCACAAAGGGGGCCAGGATGGCTGCGCCGCCGGTGACGCCATAGGCAAAATGCAGCGCTGTTCCGGCAGCGGCCGTGATGAAAAATCCCCAGAGAGCCTCTTTGAAGGCAGAATCGTGCATGATGGTTCCTCCCGTAAAATGACGTTGGGACATTCTATGCGGCGCCTTTGGAAAATAGCCCTGTACAGCGCGTCAGTGTGGTGGTATAATACTATTATCAATCATAACTGTTGACCACATCATCATAGAGGAGGAATTGTTTTGAAAAAGGTAAGACTGGGTAAGACCGACCTGATGGTCACCAAGACAGCGTTTGGCGCCCTGCCCATTCAGCGTATTTCGGTGGATGACGCCGTCAAGCTGGTTCGCCGTGCCTATGAGGGAGGCATCAACTATTTCGACACCGCCAATGCTTATACCGACAGCGAAATGAAGCTTGGTATTGCCTTTGAGGGAATCCGCGAGAATGTCATCATCTCCACCAAGAGCGGCGGCAAGGACAAAGCCACTGTTCAGGCCCATATCGAGAACTCTCTGCGCATGCTCAAGACCGATTATATCGACCTCTTCCAGTTCCACAATCCTGCCGAGCTGCCCGATATCAATGATCCCAACGGTCCCTTTGCCGCCGCGCTGGAGGCCAAGGAAAAGGGCTATATCCGCCATATCGGTATCACCAACCACCGTCCCGGCAAGGCCAAGGAAGAGCCTGCGTTTGCGTATGCTCCTTTTCAAGCACACGCTGATTGACTTTAAGCGTAAAAACCACATTTTCGGGGGTATGTTCCTTGTCCT
>JAFQKM010000185.1 GCA_017396925.1 Clostridia bacterium | reverse complement strand
CTCTTTACAAAAAGGACAGATGCTGTTATTATCTTTTGTGGCAATCCAAGTAATGACCCCGGCCAGCGCCAACCGAGACCGACCCATGCGCTGCCGGTATTTTTTTGTCTGAAAACGGGTGCTGCCTTCGGTCGGCATTTCCCGGAAAGGAGAACAGTTTACCATGGATACACATTCCGTATATTTCTGCAACTATTCCATCGGCACCGACGTCTACAACGAGGTCTACGAGACCTGCCGTCTGTTTGGCCGCAAGGCCCTGCTGATCGGCGGCCCCAAGGCCATGGAGGCCGGCCTGCCCCGTCTGCGCGCCGCGCTGGAAGGCACCGGGCTTGAGATCATCGAAGCTGTGGCTTTCGGCCATGAATGCACCTATGCCCGTATGGACGAGCTGGCAGCCCTGGCCCGCGAGCTGGGCGCCGATATGATCTTCGGCATGGGCGGCGGCAAGGCGCTGGACACCGCCAAGGGTGCGGCCCGCAAGGCCGACCTGCCGGTCTTTACCTTCCCCACCATCGCCGCTACCTGCGCCGCCACCACAGCCCTGTCGGTGGTCTACCGCGAAGACGGCAGCTTTGAAAACTTCTTTTTCTATCCCCGTCCCGCCATCCACAGCTTCATCGACCTGACGGTCATCGCCAATGCCCCCGACCTCTATCTGCAGGCCGGCATGGGCGATACCATCGGCAAGTATTTCGAGTGTCACTTCGCCTCCCGCGGCGATGTGCTGGCCCACGATTCGGCCCTCGGCCGCGAAATCAGCAATATGTGCTATGCACCCCTGCTGGAACACGGCGTACAGGCCCTGCAGGACTGCCGCGCCCATCGCGCCACCCATGCCCTCAAGCAGGCCGTTCTGGCCAACATCGTTTCCACCGGCCTGGTTTCGCTGATGGTCCTCGATGAATACAACTGCGCCATCGCCCATTCGGTCTACTATGCCCTGGTGCTGCTGCCCGGTTTCGAGCAGGCCCAGCTCCACGGCAATGTTGTCGCCTACGGCGTTCTGGTGCAGCTGCTGGTCGACGGCGAGGTCGAAGAAGCCCGCAGGCTCAAGGCCTTCCTGCAGCAGCTCGACATCCGCACCACCCTCGGCGAGATGGACGTCAGGCTCGACCGCGAATATCTCAAGGCCGTCCTGCACGAGACGGTCACCGGCCCCGACATGGAGCATATCCCCTATCCCGTATCGGAAGATATGATCTGGGATGCCCTCGTTGCCGTTGAAGCCCTGTAAAACAATAAAATATGGAAAGTAGTACGAAAAACATGAAAACACATATCAACAGCAAGAACCTCTTCAAGTTCATCGTGGGTTCGGCCATTGGCATGATGATGTTCCTGGTCCCCATCCCCCACGGCGACTCCTTCACCACCCTGCTCGACTTTGTCAAGAACTTCCTGGCCGACCTGTTCGGCGGCGCCCTGCCCTATATGCTGCTGGTCGTCTCGGTCGTTTCTTCGGTCCTGGCCACCTATGATTACTTCTGCAAGCCCGAATGGATCAGAGGCAATCATCTGCTGCGCAAGGGCTTCTCGACCACAGCCTTCTATCTGGTCCTGCGCATCATCGGCACCGTCATCACCGCCATGGTCGTTCTGGGCTTCGGTCCCGAGTTCATTACCACCATCGACACCGGCGGAACCATGGTCGACCTGTGCGGCACCCTGTTCTGCATCGTCATCGGCTTCTCCTTCTTCCTGCCCTTCCTCACCGACTGCGGCATCATGGAGTTCCTCGGCGTTGTCACCCGCCCCGTTGTCCGTCCCCTCTTCAAGGTTCCCGGCCGTGCTTCGGTCGACCTGATCGCTTCCTGGTTCGGCGCTTCCAATGCCGCCGTTATCCTGACCCGCGAGCAGTATATGAAGGGCTACTACACCAAGCGTGAGGCCGGTTATATCATGACCAACTTCTCGCTGGTTTCCATCCCCTTCTGCCTGCTGATCGCCGACACCATCGGCATCGCCCACCTCTTCCCCGCCTTCTATCTGTGCATCTGTGTTGTCGGCATTCTGCTGGCCGTCATCATTGCACGCATTCCCCCCATCTCCAAGCTGCCCGACACCTATCAGGAGCAGGTCGGCTGCCAGGTCAACGAAGATGTTCCCGAAAACATCAGCCTGGGCAAGTATGCCCTCGAGCTCAGCTGCAAGCGCGCCGAGAAGTTCCGGCTGAAGGACGTTGTCAGCGGCGGTATGGAGGTCGTTATGGGTATGTTCTTCGACCTGATCCCCATCGTTGTTGCGCTGGGTACCCTGTCGCTGATCGTTGCCACCTACACCCCCTTCTTCGACTGGATCTCCTATCCCATGGGCATGCTGCTCAGCCTGCTGGGCGTTGAGGAAGCCTTTGCCGTCGCTCCCGCGACCCTCATCGGCTTCACCGATATGTTCCTGCCCGCCCTGCTGATCACCGGCGTCGCATCGGTCAAGACCAAGTTCATCATCGGCGTTCTGTCGCTGGTTCAGATCATCTACCTGACCGAGGTCGGCGTCATCGTCATCAAGAGTGAAGTTCCTCTGGGCATCGGCAAGCTCTTTATCCTCTTCCTCGAGCGTACCGTTCTGGCCATCCCCATGATCGTCCTCTTTGCAAACCTCATCCTGTAAGCATCAAAAGCCACCGTGCAAAACGGTGGCTTTTTTCTTTCTCTCATGGTATACTTATATCATCGAATCATTCCGTTACCCAAATAAAGGAGGTTTTTCCATGACCATGCGCTATGAAGCCCGGCCCATTGCCGAAAACTTTTACGAGATCGCCCAGGGCGGCGTCCGCTGCTTCCTGTTTGTCGGCGACGACTTTGCACTGCTCATCGACTCGGGCTTTGGCGGCGAGCTGCGTCCGGTGATCGAAGCCATTACCCAAAAGCCGGTCAAGCTGCTGCACACCCACTGCGACCGCGACCATATCGGCGCCTCCGACCAGTTTGAAGACCTTTATATGCATCCCGCCGATTTCGCCTGCTGCGTCAAAAAGAACAACCTGCATCTGCCCCTGCAGGCGGTATGGGAAGGCGACTGCATCGAGGTGGGCGGCTATTGCCTTGAGATCATCCTCATCCCCGGCCACACCCCCGGCTCGATCGCCCTGCTCGACCGCAGGCACCGCTTCCTGATCAGCGGCGACTCGGTGCAGAACGGTACGGTCTATATGTTCGGCGAGGGCCGCGACCTCTGCGCCTTCGAAGCCTCGATGGCCAAGCTGCGCGACCTGCAGGAGGCCTTTGATGTGGTTTATCCCTCCCACGGCGACCTGACCGTGGCGCCCGATACCGTCGGCAGGCTGCTGACCCTGGCCTCCGAGATCAACCGCGGCATCCTGCCCGATCCCCAGCCGGCCCCCGACCATATGCCCGAGGGCGTAAAGGTCTATGGCAAAAACGGCGTACAGCTCTATCTGCACATCTGATCCCCCATAAAACAGAAACAGACGCAGGTCTTGATTCCTGCGTCTGTTTTTTCTTATTTTACCCGATCGGGAATGGCGGCGATAAAGGCATCGGGGTGATCCTTCAGCCAGCGGTGCATTTCGGCCACCGAGGCCTCGAGGATCTTTCCCTCGCCCCACTGTTCGGAAACGGGGCCTTCGGGCAGCGGACCGCGGGGTGCGCGTACATACCAGACCATCCGGCTTCGGTTGGGTACGGCAGTTTTGCCGCCGCAGGGGCAGTAGAAACCCTTGCCCTCCAGCAGATCGGCACAGTCCTGCACCACATTGAGGGCAGTGGGATAGCGGCCGGCGCCCTGGCCGTAGAAGCTCTGCCGTCCGGCCACCTCGCCGTCCAGCGAGATCAGATTGAAATTGGCCGGGATATTGCCCTCCAGCTCGCTCAGAGCATAGAGGGTGGGCTGTACATGGGCTTCGCCATCACGTCGTGCGGTGCCCACCAGCTTGCAGACATAGCCGTGGCGGTTGAACCAGCCGATATCGTCGTAGGTGATGTTGCGGATGCCGGCCACCGGGACGTCGGCCTTCTCCAGGCTGACCCCGAAGGCGATGTTGGCCGAAAGGATCAGCTTGTGCCAGGTGTCGATGCCATCGACATCGGTAGAGGGTTCGGCCTCGGCATAGCCCAGTTCCTGTGCGCGGCGCAGAGCTTCGGCATAATCAAGGCCCAGACGGGTCATCGAGTCAAGGATATAATTGCAGGTGCCGTTCATGATGCCGTGGATCTCCCGAAGGGTGTCGACACGGCGGGCACGCTCGAGGGCCGACAGCCAGCCGATGCCGCCGCCGACGGCTGCCGTACAGCGGATCGATACGCCGTGCTGTGCCGCCAGAGCCAGCAGCTCGTCGTAATAAACGGCCATCAGGGCCTTGTTGGCCGTGACGATGTTCTTGCCGGCACGGATGGCGTCCGTGACATATTCATAGGCCGGATGCAGACCGCCGATGACCTCGACGACCGTATCGATGGTCTCGTCCTGCAGAATGTCTGCAAAATCGTGGGTGACAGCCGCATCGGGCAGGCTGCGATCCTTGCGGCAGAGGACCCGCGCGACCGTCATGTTTTCCTGCTGCTTTGTCAGTTCATAGACGCCTTCACCCACCGTACCAAAGCCCAATAATCCAATCTTCATATATACTCTCCTATTTCAACTTTTTCACAATCTGACAAGCCGTCGGTGTGGTGCACAATCCTCCGCCGCAGGTGCAGCGGAGGGCAGCCGGCAGCTGCCGTCCCACGCGAAGCATGGTCTCGATGGTCTCGTCGAAGGGAATGACCTGATCGAAGCCCAGCATGGTCATATTGGCCGACAGGACGGCATTCGACATGGCCGTGACATTGCGGCTGATGCAGGGGATCTCGGTCAGGCCGCCGATGGGGTCGCAGATCAGGCCCAGCAGATTCTGCAAAGCCAGCGAGGCAGCGTCCATGCCCTGCCGCACCGTACCGCCCAACAGCTGGACGACGCCGCAGGCTGCCATGGCCGAAGCCGCGCCGTTTTCGGCCTGACAGCCGGCCACTTCGGCCCCGAAGGTGGCCTGATTGGCAATGCAGGCTCCGGCCAGTCCTGCCGCCAGCAGGGCGCGCACGATCTCGGCATCGGTACAGCCCATCTCTTCGCCTACGGCCACCACAGCCGCCGGCACAACACCGCTGGAGCCTGCCGTCGGCGCCGCCGATAGGATATTGTGGGCACAGCTGTTTTCCATCACCGACAGGGCATAGAACATGGCCTTGTTGAGCCAGCCGCAGTCGGCCGTTTTCACAGTTTTGGCCTTTTCCTGCATGCTGCGGCTCTGATAGGGCAGAAAGCCATACATGGGCGTATGTTCGGGATCGGGGGCCTGCGCCGCCCTGCGCATGACGTCGAGGGTCTGCTGCCCCAGGGCCAGCACATCGTCCGGCGTCACCTCGCCCAACGCACATTCATATTCCAGCGCCAGCTCCCACAGCGCCTTGCCGTGTGCTTCGGCATGCTGCACCATTTCGGCCGCCGTGGCAAAGGGCGCCTCTCCTTCCGCCTTCACGGGCACCGGCAGCACAACGGGCGCTTTGCGGATGGCAAGCACGCCCGCGGCGCCGGCCAGCATGGCCTCGGCTTCTTCCAAGGTACAGGACAGGCCCGATGCACCGAGCAGAACCGCTTCGTCCTTCGCGGCCGACTCGATCTGTTTTGCACAGGCAGTCAGT
>JAFQKM010000184.1 GCA_017396925.1 Clostridia bacterium | reverse complement strand
CGATTTTATCAGCTGGTCGAGCCACAGCATCCGCGGCCCCCGCCGCCCGGTCTTCGACATCCGCATCCGCGCCCAGCGCAAGGATCCCTTTGCCCGCGCCGGCCAGAACGAGCTGGCCAAGGAGCTCTACCGCCTGGGCTTTTTCCGTCCCGGCCTCGAGACCCAGGCCCTGGGTGCGCTGGAGCTGATGGATTTCGAGGGCAAACAGAATGTCCGCGCCTATCTGAACCGGCAGCTGGACCATGCAAATGAGCGAAAGGAGAACAATCATGAACAGACAGATCAGTAAAACCGAGGGCCGCGAAAAGGGCCTTGTGGGCAAGAGCGGCATGAGCCGCCTGCTCCGCGCCCGTGAAGCGGCCGGCCAGGCCGACGCCTGGCAGAATACCCTGCTGGAGCTGCAGCAGACCTATCCCGGCCTCGAGATCGAGCCCGCCCTGCAGAAGCCCGCGCTTCGCGCCCTGCTGCGCGCCGGCATCCCCTTCCGTCAGGCCTTCGAAGCGGCCAATCTGGAAGAGATCAAGGCTGTCATCGCCGCACAGGCCGAGCAGATGATGGTCGACCGTATGGCGGCATCGGCCCTGCGCGCCCGTGAAAACGGCATCACCGCCGGCCGCACCGCCCCCTTCGGCACCGGCCGCACCCACCTGAGCCGCGAAGACCGCGAAGACATCGTCCAGCGCGTCCTCCGCGGCGAAGAGATCCGCCTGTAAGCCATCCCATATTGACAGAAAAGGAGTGCATATATGAGCAACAGCATCAACAGAACCACCGACGCCGGCCTTTCGGCCGAGATGCGTACCTTCTACAGCGATTATCTCATCGATAACGCCACCCCCAAGCTGGTGCACGACCAGTTCGGCCAGAAGCATCCCATCCCCAAGAATGGCGGCAAGACCATCCAGTTCCGCAAATACAGCCCCCTGCAGAAGGCCCTGACCCCTCTGACCGAGGGCGTCACCCCCGACGGCCAGAAGCTCAATGTTTCCACCGTCGAGGCCACCGTCAAGCAGTATGGCCGCCACATCGAGATGAGCGATATGCTGGTGCTGACGTCGGTCGACAACAACATCATTCAGGCCACCCGTCTGCTGGGCAACCAGGCCGGCGCCACACTGGATACCATCACCCGCGAGATCCTCAACGGCGGCACCAATGTCCAGTATGCCGAGGGTCAGGTCAATGGCCGCCATCTGCTGGTGGGCGGCAAGCAGAGCGGCAACCACTATATGACGGTCGATGCCGTCCGCCGCGCCGCACGCTACCTCAAGACCCAGAACGCCGAAAAGATCGGCGACAGCTATGTGGCCATCATCCATCCCGACATCGCCTACGACCTGATGTGCGACCCCGCATGGCAGAATGTCAAGACCTACTGCGACCCCAAGGATATGTATGAGGGCGAGATCGGCAAGATCGCCGGCGTCCGCTTTGTCGAGACCACCGAGGCCAAGATCTTCAAGGGCGCGCCCCTCACCGCCGGCGCCGCCAATCTGACCCTCAAGGGCACCGCCAGCAGCGCCAATTCCATGGTCATGGTGGCCGAAGCGGTCACCGCCGCCGAGGCGGCTGCCCTCGAGGGCCGCTATGTCCTGCTCAACAGCGTCCGCTATAAGATCCTGTCGGTCATTGCCGGCAGCGCCGGCAGCGCCGCCATCACCCTCGACGGCGAGGTCACCCAGCAGAACGGCGACATCCTCTATCCCGGCGAGGGCGGCGCCGAGGGCCGCGCCGTCTATTCCACCCTGATCCTGGGCGAAAACGCCTATGGCGTCACCGAGATCCAGGGCGGCGGCCTGCGCCACATCGTCAAGCAGCTGGGCTCGTCGGGCACCGCCGATCCCCTGGACCAGCGCGGCAGCGTGGGCTGGAAAGCCACCCGTACCGCCGAGCGACTGGTCGAGTCGTTTATGATCCGCATCGAGACCACCTCGACCTTCGACGGCGAACCCAACTAACAAAGGAGGCAGCATATGCAGGATTATCTGGAAGAATACGTCCCTGTCCGCCTGTTTAAGGACAAGGAGAAATACAGCGACGACGTCTTTGTGGCGGTCAACGGCGAGGGCTGCCTGATCCGCCGCGGCGAGACGGTCTATATCAAGCGCAAGTTTGCCGAGGTCCTCGAGCAGTCGGACCGTCAGGACCTCTATGCCGCCGGTCTGATGGACCGCGAGGCCGAGGCCTAAGCCATGGCAGGCAGCATCCGCCTCTACGGCGGCAGCAAAAAGGGGATGCCCGCGCTGCCCGACCGTGCACCCGGCTGGTGCAGCGACACACAGGAGCTTTTTATCGGCTCGGGGGAGGGCAACCTCCTCCTGGCCTCCTGCGGCGCCGCCGCCGGGGAATACGACCGCCTGACCCTCAAGCCGGGGGCATGGCTGGAGGAGGGGCAGCTGGGCCGCAATGCCGCAGGCGAGCCCATCTTCATGTCGGAGGGCACGGCCCACAGGCTGGCCTTTCGGGGCAAGGCGCCCCAGCCGCTGGACGCGAGCGCCGATCTGGCGGCCATGATCGCAGGCTATAATGCCCTGCTGGAAGCGCTCAAGAAAGGAAAGGTGATGGATTGAGAGAGATCACAGTCAGGGTCCGCGGCCCGTTTCTGCAGAAAAACAGCAAGCTGGGCGGCATTCAGGGAGAAGGCAACGTCACCCGGATGCGCCTGCTGCTGGACGAAAGCTGGGCCGGGGTCGACAAACGCATCGTCTGGCGCGACGCCCGCGGCCTCAATGCCGTGGCCACCGTGCTGGGCGTACAGCACAAGACCGAAGAGGGCAGCGACCTCGATTATACCGTATGGATCCCGCCCGAGCCGCTGGCCTATGCCGGCTGGTGCAGCTTTGCCCTCGAGGGCTATACCGTACAGGCCGACGGCACCGTGGCCGTTATGCTGACGGCGGCCGACCGGCTGGAGGTCAAGGCCGGGGAATACGGCCAGCCGGCCGAACCGACCCCCTCCCAGGCCCTCCAGCTGCAGCACGAGCTGGAGCTGATCGTCGGCGAGGTGCCCTATGCCAGAGCCCATGCCGAGGATGCCCTGGCCGCCAAGCAGGCCGCCGACGCCTGTGTTGACGATGCGGCGGCCTATGCCCTGCAGGCCGAGGGCTCGGCCATGCTGAGCAAAAGCTGGGCATCAGGCGGCACCGGTATGCGTGCCGAAGAAGAGACGGCCAATGCAAAATACTGGGCGTCGCTGGCCCATGCGGCAGCGGGCGGCGGCGTATTGACCTTCTGTGGCCGCACCGGCGCCGTATCGCCCGAGAGCGGCGACTATACCGCCGAGCAGGTGGGGGCGTCGCCCGTGGGGCACATCCATACGGCAGCCGACCTCACGGGCGGCACCCTGGGCGGCGCCGTCGTTGCCCATAGCGAAGCCCAGCAGGATCTGACCCTGATGCAGGTGCGCAATATCTCGGCCGGCACCGCCGATCTGACGGCCGGCGAGAGCGAGCTGGCCGAAGGGCAGATCTATCTGGTCTACGAGGAGGTGTAGCCATGGCCATCCGCATGGGCGGAAAAACGCAGGCCCACACCGCGTGCTCGGCCTATATCGGTGTGCGCGGCGACCCCGTATGGTCGGCCGAGCAGGTGAGCTATACCACCACACAGTATATGACCCGCGATTCGGCCAAGCTCTATGATGCATGGGACCGCTGGCCCATTGACGAGAAGGGGGCGCTGGCCCCTCCGGCCTTCACCGGTACGGCATGGGCGCTCTTCGGCAGCTTTGATGGCCTGGTTTACTGGAAGGCACAGACGGTCGACCACTACCTCAACGAGTTCAAATCGGCAAAGCTCGACGAGGAGACCGGCCTGGCCGAGGTGACAAGCCATCCCCATCCCCTGTCCTGCCGCATCCCCGGCATCGCGCGGCGCATCCGAAAGGGATACATCGGGCAGGGCGGCGCGGCACGCATCTTCTATGAAGATCCAAGGGAGGGGGACGAGGTATGACCGAATGGAGCGTCGTCGGCGTGATCATCGCCCTCTGCGGCCTTGTGGCCACACTGGTTCGGCCCATGCTTTCCCTCAATGCCTCGATCACCAAGCTGACCCTGCTGGTCGAGCGCCTGGGGGAAGACCTCAAGGCCCTGTCGCGCAAGAACAGCGAGACCCACGCCCGTCTGTGGGAGAAAAACGAAAGCCAGGATCGGCAGCTGGACGACCACGAATGCCGCATCACGGCACTGGAAAAAGGAGGAATGTAGTATCGAGCATATCATCGGATACATCGCGGCCCTGATGGCCGCAGGGGCAGCCTATATTCTGCTGCCCTGGGTAAAGCACAAGCTGGGCGCCGCCCGCTACGATCTGCTGTGCCGCTGGGTCGCGGCCGCCGTACAGGCCGCCGAGCAGGTCTTTTCGGAGGCCGGCATGGGCCCCTATAAAAAGGCCTATGTCATGGAGCTGCTGGAGGGGCAGCAGCTGGGCTGCACCGAGGAGGAGGCCGACGCCCTCATCGAGGCCGAGGTTTTCCGCCTGCAGCAGGGCAGGGAGGTGCCCCATGCCTGAGGTCCTGCGCTGTACGGCACCTACAGCGGTCTTTGACGCCCACGGGCAGGCTGAGGCCGGCCGCCGCATCGACCCGGGCGACATCTGCCTTGTGGGCGAGCGGCAGGCAGACGGCCTGATCCCCGTCACCTACCCTGTGAAAACCGGCACACGCCGTGCCTTTGTGCGCGACCGCAGCCCCTTCACATCGGGCTACCGCATCTACAATCAGAATGCCTACGGCCACATCCCCTATCCGGCCAGAGGCTATGAAAAGGCCACCGTGCGCAGCGGCGGCTGCGGCGTCACAGCCATGGCCATGGTGGTGGAAAACCTTGTATTGGGCATGCTCGACCCTGCGGCCTGCGCTTCCATCGCCCTTTCCTGCGGCGCCCGCGTATCGGGCGGCACCGATCTGCGCCGGCTGGGCAAGGCCCTGTGCAGCCGCTATCCCATGACCATGTCGGTCACCTCGTCGGTCGACGCCCTGCGTGCCTGCATGGACCGGGGCGGCATGGCGGTGGTCAATACAGGGGGCGATGGGCCGGGGCACAAGGGCATCTTCTCGTCGGGCGGACACTATATCGTTTTGCTCGAGCTGGAGGACGTCCAGGCCGTGGTGGCCGACCCCGGTTATTACAGCGGCAAATACCAAAAGGCGTGGCGCAAAGAGATCTCGGTGGGCAAAAACGACCTGCTCTGGTGCCGCCTCGACCGTATTCTGGCCGACAGCCGCAGCCGCGATCCGGCATTCTATCTCTTTGAAAGGAAGGTGACCGCATGACCCTGCAGGAAGTCCTGATGGAGGCCGACCGCCTCCGCCCCAATCCGCTGGACGACGGGCAGAAGGCCGGCTGGGTGGCCGCCATGGAGGTGCGCGTGGCCGAAGAGACCGGCCGGCAGGCTCCTCTGCTGCACTGGCCCGAGGACGGGCAGTGTGCGCTGACCCTTCCGCCCGAATACGCCTCCCTCTATGTCCTCTACCTCTGCGCGCGCATCGATTTTGCCCTCGGCGAGTATGAGGGCTACAACGGGGCCATCACCCTCTATAACGCCACCCTCGGCGATTATAAAAAGAGCCACCTGCGCCAATGTCTGCCCGAAAAGCGCGATTATATGCATGTCTGGAGGGAAGGCGTATGAAGCTGCCCTATCTGCACACCGGCAGCCGCCTGACCGCCATGACCGACCGCGTGGGCGGCCTCTGCCTGACCGAAGCCTACACCGGAGGCCAGCTGGAAAGCGGCCTCCATCTGAGCTTCGACGATTACCCCGGCCTGGGCGTGCGTAAGCCGCCCCGTACGGTCGGAAACTATGAAGATCCCCAGGCCCTCTTTGCGGGGCAGCGCCTGCTGGTCATCCAGAATGGCCGCGTACGGTGGGGCGAAGATGACCTCGGGCAGGTCGCCGAAGGCCCCAAGCAGCTGGCCGCCGTCAACAAATACATCCTGATCTTCCCCGACAAGAAATATGTCGATACCGAAGCCGGGATGCTGGGCGAGATGGAGGTCTCCTGCACGGTCGGGGGCGCTGCTTTCAGCGGCGGCACCGTGACGGCAGAGGATACCGCATGGCCCTTCCGTGTGGGTGACGCCGTCGCCATCGAGGGCTGCCGCAGCGTCCCTGCCAACAACCGCACGCTGATCGTCCGTCAGGCCGAAGCCGGGGTGCTGACCTTCGACGACAATGCCTTCGAGCCGGCCGAGGAAGCGTCGGTCACCCTGACCCGCAAAGTCCCCGATCTGGAGGTGGTCTGCGAAAGCGGCAACCGCCTGTGGGGCTGCGCCGGCAATACCATCTACGGCTCCAAGCTGGGCGACCCCCTCAATTTCTTTGTCTACGACGGCCTGAGCACCGACAGCTACGCCCTCGCCGTCTCGGGCGAGGAACCCTTCACCGGCTGCGCCCCCTACGGATCCTATATCCTCTTTTTCCGCGAGCAGACGGCCCACAAGCTCTACGGCACCCGTCCGGCCAACTACCAGCTGATGACGGTGCATATCCCCGGCGTCCGCCGCGGCGCGGCCGCCACCCTGTGGAACGACAGCGAGGTCCTCTATTATCTGGGGGCACAGGGGGTCTATGCCTATGGCGGCGGCGTGCCCGAGCTGCTGTCGGCCGATCTGGGCCCCATCACGGGCGCCCGCCCCTGCGGCGGCGCATGGATGGGCAAATATTATCTGTCGGCCTGCGTGGGCGGCAGGGAAGGGATCTATACCTTCGATGCCCGTCTGCAGAGCTGGCTGCCCTGGGGCGAGGGATCGGCCCTTTCGATGGCCGTGCAGGACGGCATGCTGCATCTGCTGATGGCCGACGGCGCCCTGCTGGCCGCATCGGGCGGCGAAGACCGGGAAGACTGGATGGCCGCCTTCCGTCCCCTGCGCGACGGCACCGGCCGCAACAGCCGCTGCACCTCCTTTGCCATCGATGCTTCCCCCGCGCCGGGGGCATGGTTTGCCGTCGAGATCCGAAGCGGGGAAGGCACATGGCAGCGCATCGCCCTCTTCGACAGCCGTGTGCAGGGCCCGCGCCCCGTCCGGCTGCCCCCCAACCGCGGCATGCGCCTGCAGATCCGTCTGGTGGGCCACGGCCCCTGCCGCATCCGCTCGATCGAGCGCCGGTTCCGGATGGGAAGTGATATTTCGTGATCTTCTCGGGCGAACTGCGCAGGCTCGACCATAAGAATGTCGAGCAGAGCCTGCGCGCCATGGAAAACCACATCCGCAGCCTGCAGGAGCAGCTGGAGTATACCCTCTATAACCTCGACAGCACCAACATCCAGAGCCTCGATACGGCCCTGACCGACATCATCTCGTCCCAGGGCGGCATCAACATCTCGGGCGACAGCCTGATGCTCTGCGGCAGCGACGGCGAAAAGATCGTCATGGGCGCCCAGGGCGGCGGCTTTCAGCTGCAGATGGCCGGCAAGGGCGGGCAGCCGGCCATCTACCTCGACGGCAGCGGCGATATCGTCGTCGGCAGCGCGGCAAAGGTCTACCTCGACTGCGGCTGCTGGGACGGGCAGTAAAATCCAAGGAAAGGAATGTAGAATGGCAACAAAGTATAAGAAAGACACCGATTATCAGGCCCTCATCGAACAGGCGGCCGCCCGCGGCGACTATCAGACCGCCGCAAAGCTGGAGCAGCAGCGCAACGCCAAGATCGAAGGGGAGGGCCTCTCCTATAAAACCACCGCCGACTATGCCGGCTGGCTGGACAAAACCGACTATGGCGAACAGATCCGAAGCGCCGTGGCCTCGGGCGGCAGCAAGCAAACGGTGGCCGATCTGCTGGAGCAGCGCATGGACAAGGCCGGCTCGACCCGCGGCATGGAGCAGTGGGTCCGCGACGATATCTATGATCTGGCCATGGACTATCTGCTGCAGGCCCCCCAGCTGCCTGCATACGAGAGCAGCTATCAATCGCGCATCGACGGTCTGCTGGCCAGACTGATGGATCGCGGCGCGTTCCGCTATGCCTATGAAGAGGATCCCCTCTATCAGGCCTATGCGCGCACCTACCAGCGCGAGGGCCGCAGGGCCGGGCAGGACGCCATCGGTCTGGCCGCCCAGAACACCGGCGGCTATGCCTCCAGCTATGCTTCGGCGGCGGCCCAGCAGGCGGCCGGCTATTACGGCAGCAAGCAGGCCGACAAGATCCCCGAGCTCTATAAGCTGGCCTACGATATCTGGCTGGACGAAGGCGAGCAGGAGATCGCACAGCTGGGCGTGCTGTCTGACCTCGAGCAGCAGGAATACGACCGCTACCGCGACCGGATCGAAGATCTGCAGGCCGAAGCCGACCGCGAATATGCCAGATATATGGACGAGCTGGAGGCCGAACGGCAGGCCGAAGCGCTGGCCTACGACCGCGGCCGCGACGCCCTGGCCGATGCACGCTACGAACAGGAGTGGCAGTATCAGCTCTACCGCGACGGCGTGGCCGACGCCCGTTACGAGGCCCAGCAGGCGGCCAAGGCAGCCAAAAGCACCGGCAGCGGCCGCACATCCGCTTCGGCGCGTACCGCAGCCAAGGCGGAAGGGGCCGCAGACGAGGGGGCAGAGGGGGATATTCAGATCCTCGGCCTGACCGGCCTCTATACCGAAGACGAGGCCGAAGCACTGGTGCTGGCCGGCATCGCCGAACGCATCCGCAGCGGCAAAAAGACCAGGTATAAGCTGGCGTCGGTCAGCTGATGTTTGACCTTTACTCTGTTTTGATGTAGGATATAGAAAAATCAACCGTCAAAACTGGAGCGTTTACATGAATATCATCGAAAGTATCGAGCAGAAATATGATGGCCTGACCCGTAAGCAGAAGCTGATCGCCGACTATATGCGCAGCCACGCCGAGGATATGTGCTTCCTCACCCTCAAGGAGCTGAGTACCGCCACCGATGTATCGGAAATGACGGTGCTCAAGCTTTGCGGCATTCTGGGCTGCGGCAGCTACAACGAGCTCAAGCAGGGCTTCCGCACGCTGGCTTCCGAAAAGAACAGCGCCGCCGACAGCCGCCCGACCGGCTTTATGAATACCTTCCCGTCGGAGGCGCTGCTGGAAGACCGCTCGGGCCTCTTCGGGCAGATCTGCCACGAAGAGCTGGAGGGGGTCAACGATTTTCTGCGCAGCTTTTCGATCGAGGAATACCGCAAGGCAGCCCGCATGATCTGCCGCGCCCGGGGCGTGGTGCTGCTGGGCAGCGGCGTATCGGTGCTGATGGCCGGCTATCTCTATAGTCGTCTTGTGGAATGCGGCGTGGCCTGCCTCATGGTCGATGCACGCAGGGAAGAGCAGGTGCAGAGCGCCCTGCACATGATCGGCAGCGATACGCTGGTCATGCCCCTGTCCTTCCCCGAGTATCCGCCGCTGGTCACCCGTGTGGTGCGGTATGCAAAGGAAAAGGGGGCGGCCCTGCTGGGGGTCACCGACAGCACGCGGGCCGAGATGGCCGCCATGTG
>JAFQKM010000183.1 GCA_017396925.1 Clostridia bacterium | reverse complement strand
GCTTTGCGGATGGCAAGCACGCCCGCGGCGCCGGCCAGCATGGCCTCGGCTTCTTCCAAGGTACAGGACAGGCCCGATGCACCGAGCAGAACCGCTTCGTCCTTCGCGGCCGACTCGATCTGTTTTGCACAGGCAGTCAGTTTCTCACGCAGATTTTCCGCTGCAGCCGCAGTACAGGACACAAACAGCCGATCCCGGCTGCCGTCGATGTACACAGGGAAGCCATCCAGCTCGACGATCTCAAACATACCGCCGCCGGTCGACAGGGTGCGCACCGAAAGGCCGATCTTCCCCTCTTCGTCATAGACGTCGATGCGGGCCTCGTTGGGATGGCGGGCCGAAAGCTTCTCCTGGGTAAAGGTGATCGCAACGCCCTGCTCCCTTGCGATGCGCTCGGAATCCTTGATGGCCGGATCATCGTTCCGCATGCCCAGCAGGCCGCCCGTGAAGCCGAAGTTGGAGCCCTGCCCCACACAGGTGCTGGGATAGGAACCCTGGCTGTCGTAGACCACGACGGCCTTTTGGATGGCTTTGCCCCAGAGCAGACGGGTCTGCCGCCCGATGCGGGCACAGCCGGCCGAATGGGAGCTGGAGGGCCCTGCCATGATGGGGCCGAGTACATCGTTGAAAATGCTGTGTGCTTGCATAACATAACCTCTTTTCTCCCCTCATTCTACCATAAAAGAAAGGCCCCGAACATATTTTTCGGGGCCTTTGTGCCAATCGGTTTAAATATCCATGAAGAACCAGTACTGATAGGGCTTGCGCTCGATGGTCTCGGCATAGGGATAGACATAGACCTCCAGCATATTCTGTACGATGCCCTGATCGAGGTGGCCGCCAAAGGCATTGAAGCTGTCGTCCGACGCCGTGACGTGCAGATGCAGGTTGGGCTTGCCGTTGAGGCTGGAGATGTTGCCCTTGAGGCTGAGGATCTCCATGCTGCCCTGATCCTTTACAGTGTATTTATAGCAGTTTTCAAAGCGGTCCCATACGCCCAGACGCAGGTATTTGGTGCCGCCAATGCCGGTGACCACGCCGTGGCCGATCTGTTCCTTTTCGCAGAGCTCCAGCAGGCCCTCGGTGATGCTTTCGCCGGTTTCCATAATGGCAACGATATGATCGTCAAACTTTCTGTATTTCATAGTTCCTCCTGTTTTAATCGGGTTCCACGCGCGGGATCCACGCCTGGGCGATGTATTCGTCTTCATCGGCATTCCGAATATCTTCGTCGGGATAATGGGCAAAATACCGCGGATCGGGCAGGTCGGGGAAGGTGCGCTCGCGCCCCCGCCACTCGGCCGGGTAAAAGATCTCGCCTTCCAGAAAGGCAAACACCGGCCACCAGTGCAGCCAGTCTTCGGGCGGCGGGCCGTAAAGATCGATGCGCCGCGGCCCCTGAAATCCCTCGCCGAAGATATAAGCGCCGCCCTCGGTCCAGTCGTTGGGATGGCCGAACGCTGCAATGCCGGTGGGCATGGTGATGTATTCCAAAAAGCCCTCGGGGCCGCCGAAAGCGCGGTCGCCCAACACCTCCAGCGTGGAAGGCAGGGTCAGGTCGCGGAACCGATTGCCGAAAAAGGCGATCTCGCCGATAAACTCCAGCCCTTCATGAAGGGTCAGCTCGCAGATGCCGCCCTCGTCGAAGGCCGCCATGCCGATGGCTTTCACCGAGCCGGGAATCTCGAGCGTTTCGATATAGCATCCCTCAAAGGCCGCGCGGCCGATCGATGTGATATTCCCTTCAAACGCGAGCTCCAGCGCCCGTCCACGCCAGGGCGGCACCGTGCCGCCGTCTTCCCAGAAGCGGGCATAGTCCCACATGGGGCCTTCCCCCGCAATGGTCAGCAGGGCTTCGTCGGGATCGAATGTCCAGGTCAGGCCGTCGCCGCAGCGGCCGGTTTCGATCGTCATAGGTTCACCTCTCTTCCGAAAATGCCGTCTTGCAAAAAAGCCCGGAGCTGCCGTGACGGCAGCCCGGGCCTTTGATCTTTTATTCTTCTTCCTTGCCGAAGAAACGCTTCTTGTAATAGCCCTCGGCGCCGTAGATGGCGGCCAGCGGATTGTGCATGGTCACGCGGTCCTTGACGGCCAGAACGGTGACCGGACCCTCCAGATGGCGGATGGCCAGGGTATCGTGGCCGACGCACAGGCCCAGCAGGATGGAGAAATCGACCTTTTCCTTGTTCAGAACCAGCGCCTGACCGATGGGATTGCACATGGCCTCGTCGGCATTGCCCGACAGGCACTGATCGTTGCGCAGGCCGATGGTCGACTTGGGCATCGAACCGTTCTTGCAGCAGACCGAAACGACCTCCATGCCGTGATGGCGCAGGATCTTGCTGACCATCGCGGCTTCCTTCTGCAGACCGGTGCAGAAGATGATGCCGATCTTATGATAGCCGGCCTTCTTGCAGAAGACGACGATCTCTTCCATACGGGACATGCGGCCATAGCCCTCGTGCTCGGTGGCAGCGGCGGCAATGGCAATGCGCAGATCCTCCTCGTTCTGATAGAGGGCCTTGGCTTCGGCCTGCAGCTCTTCATCCTTGCAGGGGCAGACCGCCATGGTCTTGCTCATATCGCGCAGCTGGCAGCCCAGCTTGGTGCATTCGGCACACATATAGTTATTGGACATCTTTTGTATCCTCCGATTTGATTTTGTTGCCTACAGTATAGCGCAAAACGCGCCCATCATCAAGCCTTGGGCACATTGGCTTCCACATAGAGGCTCAGGGCCTTGCGGGTCTGCCAGAGATAGACGATGCCCAGAATGGCGACCACGACAATACCGATGGTGCCGACCAGCACGATCAGCGCGAAAATACCGCCGAGCAGCATCAGGAAGGTGCCGCCGATGGAGGCGGCCGACGTCCAGACATACCATTTGG
>JAFQKM010000182.1 GCA_017396925.1 Clostridia bacterium | reverse complement strand
TTTTGCACTGATAGAAGCAGATTGTAAGCACAGCACATATCGGGCCGGACGTTGGACCTACCGGATCCGTCCGGCAATGGGTCAAGGGCGTAGCCCTGTATCTTTTGCATACTTTGTGATAGGACAAAGTATGGACGGGGTTTGGGGCGTCAGCGCCCATGTCGATTCAATGTCTCGCACGATTGGGCGAGACATTTTCTTTTTCCTTGACACAGTCATCCTCACGGGGGTATACTTCTTTTAGCTAAAGCAAAATATTTTCCGGGGGGAAAGAAAATGAACAAAGTCGTATTGATCCTGGCCGACGGCATGCGTCCCGACGGCATGATGGCCTGCGGCCATCCCGAGGTCGAATATCTGATGCAGAATGGCAAGAGCACGCTGGAGGGCCGCACGGTCATGCCCTCGGTCACCCTGCCCTGCCATATGTCGATGATCCACTCGGTCGATCCCGAGCGCCACGGCGTTGCCACCAACACCTTCTCGCCCATGGTCCGCCCCATCAACGGCCTGTTCGAGCAGCTGCGCAAGTTTGAAAAGAAGAATGCCTTCTTCTACAGCTGGGGCGAACTCAAGGACCTCTACAAGCCCTCTTCGCTGATGGTCGGCCGCTTTATGTCGGGCCAGTTTGTCCATTCGCAGGATATCACCGACCGCCTGACCACCGAAGCCATCGATCTGCTGCACAGCGACGCGCCCGACTTCCTCTTCCTCTATCTGGGCGAGCCCGACGAGGTCGGCCACAAGCATGGCTGGATGGGCGCCGCGTATATTGCTGCCCTCCATCATGTCTTCGGCGCCATCGAGCGGGTCCGCAAGGCGCTGCCCGAGGGCTATGTGCTGATGGTCACCGCCGACCACGGCGGCCACGACCGCATCCACGGCACCGACCTCAGGGAAGACACCACCATCCCCTTCCTGGCCTATGGCGAGGGTTATGCGGCCGGCACCACCTTTGAAAAGTTTGATATCAAGGATATCGCCCCCACCATCGTCAAGCATATGGGCATTCCTGCCGACAGCGACTGGGAAGGCGAGGCGCTGATTTGAGTTCGGTCACACAGAATATCAAAGGCGGCAGCCGCAGGGATATCAGGACCCTCATGCTGCTGTGCGCCGTCGTCTATTTCTGCAGCTATCTCACCCGTCTGGGCTATGCGGCCGTTATGGTCGAGATGATCGCCAGCGAGGGATTCACCCGCGCCGGTGCTTCGGCGGCTGTTACCGCCCTCTTTATCGCCTATGGCGCAGGCCAGATCATCAGCGGCTATCTGGGCGACCGTATGGCCCCCGAAAAGATGATCTTCGGCGGCCTGCTGGTCAGTTCGGGCATGAATCTGCTCATTCCCCTCTGCCCCACCACCGGCTGGATGACGCTGGTATGGTGTGTCAACGGCTTTGCCCAGTCGATGATGTGGCCGCCGCTGGTGCGCATCATGGCCGAGCTTCTTTCGGAAGAGGATTACAAAAAGGCGGCCATCCGCGTCAACTGGGGCAGCTCGATGGGCACCATCGTCATCTATCTGCTGGCTCCCATCTGCATCACCATTTCGGGCTGGCGCCTGCTCTTTGTCTTTACGGCATCGATCGCCACCCTTGTGGCCTTTATCTGGATCCGCAGCTACGGCCCGCTGCGCGCCCGCCTGCTGGGCGGCGTTCAGAAGAAAACGGTGCGCGTCGGTGTTGTCCATGCACAGGCTGTGCGTAAGCTCGACCGCCCGATTTTCATCCTGCTGGGCATTATGATGATCGCCATCGTCATGCAGGGCAGCCTGCGT
Source organism: Clostridia bacterium (assembly GCA_017396925.1). Taxonomy (GTDB): domain Bacteria; phylum Bacillota; class Clostridia; order Oscillospirales; family Butyricicoccaceae; genus RGIG1902. The sequence continues at coordinate 1,189 of JAFQKM010000182.1, read as the reverse complement.
GACGGCATCACCACATGGATGCCTTCGTTGATCGCCGAGACCTTTGACCTGGGCAGCTCGATCTCGATCCTGACCTCGGTGGCCCTGCCCATCTTCACCATCTGCGCCCTGCAGGCCATGGCATGGCTCAACAAGCATGTCTTCCCCAACGAGCTGCAGTGCGCCGCCGCCATCTTCGGCACCGGCTTTGCCGCTCTGACCCTGCTGCGCCTCTTCGGCGGCAGCTCCTTTGTGCTGTCGGTGGCCATGCTGACGGTGGGCTGCGGCTGTATGCACGGCGTCAATCAGATCCTGATCTGCACGGTGCCCAAGTTTTTTGAAAACACCGGCAAAATCTCGCTGATCTCGGGTGTGCTCAATTCCTGCACCTATGTGGGCAGTGCCCTTTCGACCTACGGTCTGGCGCTGGTCACCGACGCCTTCGGCTGGGACGCCACCATGACCATCTGGGTGGCGGCTGCGCTGATCGGCACCCTCTGCTGCCTGCTGAATATCCGGCGCTGGAAGCATTATGTAGACTCTATTTAAGCATAGAAAAAAGCCGCCTGCGGGCGGCTTTTTCGTTTACTGCTGCTTGATGTGCTCGGCCAGTTTGCGGGTCTCTTCGTCGGTCTTGGGGATACCTGCCGAATGGACCATAGTGACCTGCACCAGCTTGGGCTGTTTTTCAAAACTTGCGTTACGCTTCTTGGTCAAATTGCTCACCTCCGTAAGCATAGTATGTCCAAAACCTTAACCCTTTTCTCGATTGACATACAGATTATATAATAGTATGATTAGAAGCGTAAGAAAAAGAAAGAGGAGAGTGTATTGAAATGAAAGAATACCTCGATATGTTCCTCACCTTCGCACGTGTCGGTGTCCTCACCTTCGGCGGCGGCTATGCCATGCTCCCCATCCTGCAGGCAGAAGTCGTCGAAAAGAAAAAGTGGATCACCAACGAGGAGATGATGGACTTTTATGCCATCGGTCAGTGCCTGCCCGGCCTGATCGCCGTTAACACAGCCAGCTTCATCGGCCAGAAGCTCAAGGGCGTCAAGGGCGGCTATGCCTGTGCCCTGGGCGTCGTATTCCCCTCTCTGGTCATCATCACCATCATCGCGGCCTTCATCAGCGGCTTCTCCGAGCTGCCCGTTGTCCGCAATGCCTTTGCCGGTATCCGCGTCTGCGTCTGCGTTCTCATCCTGAA
>JAFQKM010000181.1 GCA_017396925.1 Clostridia bacterium | reverse complement strand
CGGCTTCTGTGTCGGCCTTTTTGCGCTGGCCACCGCCGTGCTGCTGCTGGCCCTGGGCGGCGGATTCGATATGACGGTGGGCATCATGCTGGTGCTGGGCGGCTATCTGGTCACACAGCCCTTCTTCAAATGGAGCGACAAGCTGAGCGGCCGGATCTCCCGGCAGATCACCATGCATGCCGATAGCGTTGTGCATATCGACTTTGAGGAGGATGTTATCCGCGATCATGTGGAGGGCATCGAGACCACCTATCCCTATACCGCCATCATCGACCTGATGCGCTTTGCCGATCGGTATTTCCTCTATGTCGATAAGAACAAGGCCATTATTCTGCCCCGCCGCGGCATTGTGGAGGGGGATTTCGAGGCCATCGGCCCATGGCTCGAGGAGAAAACCGGCAAGCCGGTGCAGGTCATCAAAAAGATATAAAAATTGCCCGTGGAAAACCTCCACGGGCATATTTTTTATTCGGCTGTGCTGGCCAGCGCTTCGGTCAGGTTTGTAACGACGGTCTTTACATCGTTGCGGTTGACCAGCGCGGTGGCGCCGGCAAACTCGGAAACAAAGAAGTTGGCGTCGAGCTCCCAGACCTTGAGGGTCATGTTCTTATAGTTTGCCGTGTTGCGGCTGAAGGTGACGGTCAGGTAGGGTTCGCCTTCGGGAACGCCGTCGGTGGTGCCTTCGGAGACGACATTGCGCATGGAATTGAACCAGTTGGTCACAACGCCGTTGCTGAGGGTCTTGCCGCCGCTGACAAAGTCGGTGACGGTCTTTTCCTTGCCGTCGGTGCCGGTCTCGGTGGTGCGCTTAGCGTCGATCTTTGTGGTCTCGCCGTTGAGGGTGACCGTCATGCTGTCGACGGTATCGAGCTGCAGCTTGAAGAAGTCGCGGGCCTGATACTTGCTGTAGTCGAAGCTGAAGTAATCGTACTTGTTGACGATCGAGCCGATGACATTGGAGCCGTCGACGCGGGCGTAGGTCACGCCGTCGTCACCCAGACCGATGTAGACCTTGTCGGTGACGTCGCCGCGCTGGGCGCTGGTGTAGGACAGCGACAGGACATGCTGCTTGCCGTCGACCAGGCCGTACTTGGCCAGAACTTCGGGATCGTCGCTGTAGTCGACGGTCTGCAGGAAGCCCATGCCGCCGATGACATTGGTGAAGTAGGAGAACTCGGCTTCATCCATGGGCAGCAGGCTGCCGTCGGCATTCTTCCAGAACCATGTATAGTCGCTGCTCCAGCAGGTCTCGCTGCCCTTGGGCAGATGGACGACCTCGAGGTGCCGGTCGCCGGTGTCGACCGCGATGGCGCTGATGACGTCGGCGGCAGGGGCCGGGAAGTAGGGCGACTTGATGAGGGTGCCGATCGAGTGGTGCTCTTCCAGATTCATGCCGACGCCGGTGGGGACGGTATAGATCTTGTCTTCACCCTCGATGTTGAAATAATACTTATAGGTGGTGGGGTGCTTTTCGCCGATGTTGTAGGTGTAGCTGTTGCCGTCCGAGTCGGTCAGGGTGACCTGGAAACGGGCGGGCGACAGGCCGTATTCGGCCTTGGCTGCCGGATCCTCGCTGAGCAGACGGTCGGACTTGACGGCGCACAGGGGATTGACGATCGATTCGACGATGCTGTCGTCGAGGGGAATGTCGTGGTCGCCGGGGACCTTCCAGCCCTCGACGGTGTATTCCAGCTCGAGGGTGTCGCCATGCTCGCAGGCGATCGACAGGCCCATGATGGAGGTGGGACGGAGGTCGGTGAGGGTCATGGCGTCGGCCGACATACCGGTTTCGGCATAGATCTGGTCTTCGTCGATGACCGGCTCGGCGGTGGCCAGCTGGACGCCGTAGACGGCACCCAGCAGCAGCATGACGACCAGACTGATGGAAAGGGCTTTCTTACTGGGCATTACTTCTTCCTCCTGTCAAGGACGATGATGGCGCCTGCACACAGGACAAAGAGGGGCATACCGATGACGGCAACGGCCGACCACAGGTTGGCCTTGGCGGCGGGAACGACCAGTGCGTCGGTCTGCAGGGGCTTGGCATGGATGCTCATGCTCTGCTCGTAGTCGCACATCCAGCCGAGGGTCGAGAGGAACAGGTTGCTGTTGCCGCCCGATACGGCGCTGTCGAGTTTTTCATCCAGCATGAGGGCTGTGGGGAAGACGGCCAGCTTGGTCTCGCCGCCGTTGGCTGCTTCGGTGACCAGTGCGCCGACCGAGAAGGGGCCGTCGATATCGCCGGCTTCCTTTTCCATGGTGGTGGCCGTCATGGCGCCCGGCTTGGCGTAGGCATTGGACGATGTGGTCAGCAGAGAGGTCATATTGAGGGTGCTGCGGTGGCTGGACGTCTCGACGATACCCATGGCCTGGGGCATCAGAACATACTGGTTGCCCTGGATCAGGCTGGAGGTGACTTCATGCTCGCCCAGTACAGGCAGCAGGTAGTGGTTGTAGCCGGTGGCGAAATAATAGCTGTTGTCGGGCTCGACAACAACGCCGTTGACCAACTCCATGCCGTAGGCGGCCATCAGCGCGTCGAAATTGGGCTTGTCGCCGGTGCCGAAGTCGCAGAGCAGAACAACGCTGCCGCCCTTTTCCATATAGGCCAGGATCTGGGTCAGCTCGTTTTCGCTCAGGTCGGAACGGGGCGAATTGATGATCAGGGCGCCGCAGTCTTCGGGAATGCCGCCGGCCGACATCAGGCTGAGGGTATTGAGGGTGTAGTTGTCCTTGGCGATCATCGACTGCAGATACTCGGGCAGTGCGGTCTCGCTGTGGCCCTCGAGGGCGTAGATGACGGGCAGCTCGTCGGTGGTGACATAATGGATGGCCGAGGTGATGGCGCCTTCGCCGTCAAACTCCCAGCCGCCGTCGGGCTGGCCGGTCATCATATAATAGGTCTGGTCCTTGATGATGGGGACGAGGATCTCGATATTGTCGACCACCTTGGCGCGGTCGCCGCATTCGACGATGACGCTGCCGCCGGTGACCGGCTGATCGGTGTATTTGGTGGTGAATGCGGGATAGAGGACGGGGTCGATCTGGCGGACGGTGATGTCGCCGGCGGCGGCATAACGGTCAAGCAGGCTGACGATGCGGTCGTCCTCGGCGCCGGTCTCGACCACATGATAGAGGGTCAGGGGCTGAGGCAGGTTGGCGCAGAGGGTCTTGGTCTGTTCGGAAAGGGTGAACAGGCTGCTGTCGCTCAGGTCGAACTGGGTATAGGTGGCCGGAAGCTTGCCGACGATCAGGTTGACCAGAATGCCGATGACGATGACAACGGCGATAAAGAGGGCCTGGGTGCTGCCCAGCTTGAGGGCGCTGGCCTGGAAGGAGCTTTCGGGCTTATTCTTGTTGTTCATAATGCGTGACCTCCTTTTCGATCAGGCCCAGCGGCGCTTTTCGATGACCTGTACGGTGAAGAAGTTGAAAAGCGCGATGATGGTGATGAAATAGACGATGGAACGCAGGTCGAGCATACCGAAGATGAAGGAATCATAGCGCTGGAAGACCGACAGAGCGTTCATGGCGGTGATAAAGGTGCCCTCGAGCAGGGCGGGCTTGAGGAAATAGACGGCGGCCAGACCGGCGATACCGCAGACGGGGAAGGCGGCGGCCAGCACCTTGTTTTTGGTGGTGGAATAGAGCATCCATGCGACGATGAGCAGCAGGATCGAGAAGCCGATGCAGGCGGTGAGGGCCGAGGCCGAGACCATGCTCGACAGGCTGGGCATCAGATAGCACAGCAGCAGGACGGCATAGGAGGCAACGGCGGCCACCATCTGGCTCTCGCTGAGGGCCGACAGAAAGACGCCCATGGCAATGGCGGCGCCGCCCATCAGCAGGAAGCCGAGGATACCGGCATAGGCGGTCTTGAGGTTGACCGCGCCGAACTGCCGGAGCAGGATGGGATAGAAGCAGCTGATCATCAGGGGAATGGCAAAGACGGTCAGCGATGCGAAGAACTTGCCCAGAACCACCGACCAGGTGGAGATGGGAGAGGAATAAAGCAGCTGATCGGTGCGCTGACGGCGCTCTTCCGAGAGGGAGCGCATGGTCAGAATGGGCATGATCAGGATGAACAGGAAGCGTACCGAGTCGAGCACATACTCGAAGTTGGGGTAGGCCTGGGTGAAGTTGACGGCGGTCATATAGACGCCGATGACAGCCAGAGCAAAGGCGATGAAGACATAGCCCATCATGCCGTTGAAATAGCTGTTGAGTTCTTTCTTGTAAATTACCAGCATTGTTGCTTGTCTCCTTTCTTAGGCGTTTTCGGCAGGGGCCGCGGGGGCCTCGTCTGCCGCGGCTTCTTCGGCAGGCTGTGCTTCGGAAGCGGTCAGCTCGAGGAAGATGTCCTCGAGGGTATGGCGGACTTCATGCATCGAAAGGATGACGCAGCCGAGCGCGCAGAGGCTTTGGAAGACGGCGCGGCGGATGTCGGTCTCGGGGGCGTGGGTGATGGTCAGCTCGACGCAGCCGGCATCGGTTTCGGAGGGGGTCTGCTCGAAGGAGAGGACGCCTTCCAGCTGGCTGAGGCTAGAAAGCTTTTTGCCGCAGGGGTCGACGGTCAGGGTCAGGGCGGCTTCGCCCAGCATGGTGCGGGTCAGATTGTCGGGGGTGTCGCAGGCCACCAGCTTGCCCTTGCGGATGATCATGATCTTGTCGCAGACCGTATTGACCTCGGTGAGGATGTGGCTGGAGAGGATGACCGTGCGGTTTTTGCCCAGCTCGCGGATCAGCTCGCGGATCTCGGTGATCTGCTTGGGGTCGAGGCCGACGGTGGGCTCGTCGAGGATGACCAGCTTGGGATCGCCCAGAACGGCCTGTGCGATGCCGACGCGCTGCTTGTAGCCCTTGGACAGGTGCTTGATCAGGCGGTCGAGATGGTCTTCGATCTGGGTCATCTGTGCAACGCGCAGGACCTCTTCCTTGACCGCCTTGCCCTTGATGCCCTTGAGGCCGCAGACAAAGGTCAGATATTCACGGGGGGTCATATCCATATACAGAGGGGGCTGCTCGGGCAGATAGCCGATGCACTTTTTGGCCTCCATGGGCTGTGTCAGGATATCAAAGCCGTTGATCTTGACCGAGCCGGATGTTGCAGCCAGGCAGCCGGTCATAATATTCATGGTCGTCGATTTGCCGGCGCCGTTGGGGCCGAGGAAGCCATAGATCTGGCCCTCTTCGACCGTGATGGTCAGGTCGTCGACGGCGCGGTGATTGCCGTATACTTTTGTGAGGTTTTTGATTTCTACCAAAAGTGATACCTCCCTTTTATACATTATTATTTAAATACAGGATTAATCGCCCCACACAGGGCCAAGGATTATTATAAAGCTTTGTATCGCCTGCTTCAACTGTTCTTT
>JAFQKM010000021.1 GCA_017396925.1 Clostridia bacterium | reverse complement strand
GCACCTTAACAAGAGTGAATAAAAATTCATTCACTTCATAAATGAGACTCTGTAGACGCTCTTGCCAAAGAACGAAATTTTACATTTTGATTCTAACATTTGAATTCCCGGTTTGTCGATAGCAAATTGTTTTTATCAGAAATTCAAAACAAACTGTATCTTTTTATTCATTATATCGATAATATTTATTGTTTTTATCACTTTTTCTATTTTTGTGAACCTTCGCACATTTATATACAGTTGCAAATAATTATTCATATTTCCTATAATTTTCTTTATATTTATCGAAAGAGCAAATGCTAAATTGTCATTCTACTGGCCATTGCCGGCCCCTATCTGATGGCCACCGGCGGCAAGAGCGGCGGCCTTGTCCTCTCCCCTGCCGATCTTGACCTGACCGTATGGCTTCTGATCGCCGTCATCGTCGTGGTCGGCACAGCCGGCGGCTTCTCACTCTTCCTGCAGGGTGTCAAGTACATCGGCCCGGGCAGGGCCACCCTGATCGGCTGTCTGGAACCCATCTCGGCCACCCTGCTTTCGCTGCTCTCCCTCAACACCCGTTTCGGCATGATTGGACGGTTCGGCTTCGCTGCCGTATTGACAACCGTCGCACTGTCAATGGGAGAAGGGAAAAATGAAAAAGACCATCAGCATCACAAACTCAGGTGGTCTTTTTGTGTGCTTTACCATTCCGCAACCCAAAGTTGCGGCGCTGCGCTTGAAAATTGGTAGTATTCTGCTTCTGAAAATGTTATGCTTTGAACAGAAAGAAAGGGGGAACTGACATGAACTTTCCTCAACGCTTACAAGTTTACCGTAAAGAAATGGGACTCTCTCAAGAAGCCCTTGCCGAACAGTTAGGCGTTTCCCGTCAATCGGTCTCCAAATGGGAGCAGGGCTCCTCTTTCCCCGAGACCGACAAACTGATCGACTTGAGCAGCCGTATGGGGCTCACTCTGGACGAACTGCTGCGGGATGGGCCCGCCGTACCTGTCACAAATACACAAACACCCCTTTCCTCTGCCCCACCCGATCCTGCACGGCGATGGCGTATAACTGCAGGTGTGCTGATCGCAGCCGTATTGTTCCTGTTGGTCATGCTTCTGTATCCACATCCACAAACCTCTGAAACGAATGCTCTGGAAACTGCACCAGAAAACTCCGAATCAGCAGTTTTCCATACCGATATGCTGCCTTTGCTTCGGGAGTGGTTCTTTGATTTTGCACGACGATACAGACTGGATTATATGCCTACCTTTACCCTTGCAGACGGTCCGCCGACCGATGCTGCCGAATATCTTTACTGGGTCTATGCAGTCAATCTGGATAACTGGGCAGAACCTACGGGCACCATGACCCGTGCCTACGTTGAAGAGACCGTTCAAAATAATTTTGGACGCGAACCCGGTACTGTGCTGAACATACACCGCACCGTTCCCAAAGCCTGGGGATATGACCCCCAGACCGAAACCTATACCGCATGGCCCGAAAGTCTCCGTGATTTGCCCTACTATCTGTTGGACAACATCACCCTCGAAGATGAAATCTATACCATCCGTGCAACACAGTACCATATCCCCATTGGTTATCCCACCGCAGAAGAAGATGAAGCCTACCGTCAGGCCGTGCTGACCGGTAACCTCAGTGACGTGACCCCTGCCTGCACTGTGACCGTCCGCTTCTATCTTTCCACCTTTTCCTTTGATCAACCCCGCTTCCTCTCCTGTGAAGTGGAATGGAATTAAGACCCCCAATGTGCCTACGGCGCTATTGAAACAATCCTCAGTCCGCTCCGTGGCCAGCTCCTAAGTGCCCCAGAGGGTATTCAAAAAGAGGCTTAAAGACGCAAAAAGACCACCCGGTTTGATTCGGGTGGTCTTTATTTTTTATTCCATTCGATTTTCCGGCGACATACGCGGCGGAAAATTACTTATTCTTCTTTGCCATGCTCTTGGCGCGGAGCTGGTTGTCGAGGATGACCTTGCGGATACGAAGGTTCTTGGGGGTGACCTCGATCATTTCGTCATCGGCAATGAACTCGATGCAGGCCTCCAGGCTCATCTGGCGGGGAGGAACCAGGCGCATGGCCTCGTCGCTGCCCGATGCGCGCATATTGGTGACGTGCTTCTTCTTGCAGACGTTAACATTGATATCCTCGGCCTTGGGCGACTGGCCGACGACCATGCCCTCGTAGACCTTGGTGCCGGGTGCAATGAAGAGAACGCCGCGGTCCTGTGCATTGAACAGGCCGTAGGTGACGGCTTCGCCGGTCTCGAAGGCGACCAGCGAGCCGGTGCTGCGGGTCTGGATATCGCCCTTATAGGGGACGTAGCCGGCAAAGATGGTCGACATGATGCCCTCGCCGCGGGTATCGGTGAGGAACTCGTTTCTGTAGCCGAACAGACCTCTCGAGGGGACGGTATACTCGATGCGCATACGGGTGTCGCCCTGGGGATTCATCTGGATCAGCTCACCCTTGCGTGCACCGATCTTCTCCATGACGGCGCCGACATAGTCGTTGGGAACGTCGCAGACCAGAGTCTCGACAGGCTCGTGCTGAACGCCGTCGATCTCCTTATACAGGACCTTGGGGGCGCCGACGCCGAACTCATAGCCCTCGCGGCGCATGGTCTCGATGAGGATCGACAGATGCATCTCGCCGCGGCCGGCAACCTTGAAGGCCTCGGTGGTCTCGGTGTCGGTGACACGCAGAGAGACGTCCTTCAGCAGCTCGCGCTGCAGACGGTCGCGCAGATGGCGGGAGGTGACAAACTTACCCTCGCGGCCGGCAAAGGGGCTGTTGTTGACCGAGAAGGTCATTTCAACGGTGGGCTCGGAGATCTTGACAAAGGGCAGAGGCTCGACAAACTCGGGATGGCACAGAGTGTCGCCGATGTTGACGTCGGCAATACCCGACAGGCAGACGATCTCGCCGGCCTTGGCCTCTTCGATGGGACTGCGGCCCAGACCCTCGATGGAATAGAGGTTGACGACCTTGGCCTTGTAGGGCTCGTGGCTGTTGTGATAGTGGCAGACGGTAACATCCTGGTTCTTGCGCAGGACGCCGCGCTCGATACGGCCGATGCAGATACGGCCGACGTATTCGTTATAGTCGATGGACGAGATCAGGATCTGGCTGGGGCCTTCCTCGTCGACTTCGGGGCAGTCGATATACTCCAGAATGGCGTCGAAGAGGGGGATCATGTTCTCGTGGGGGCCGTTGGGCGACAGGGATGCGGTACCCTCGCGGCCCGAGCAGAAGAGGACGGGGGAATTGAGCTGTTCGTCATCGGCGCCGAGGTCGATGAGCAGCTCGAGGACTTCATCGATGACCTCGTCGATACGGGCATCGGGACGGTCGATCTTGTTGACGACAACAACGACCTTGTGGCCCAGGCTCAGGGCCTTCTGCAGGACGAAACGGGTCTGAGGCATGGTGCCCTCGGCGGCGTCGACCAGCAGCAGGACGCCGTCGACCATCTTCAGAACGCGCTCGACCTCGCCGCCGAAGTCGGCATGGCCCGGGGTGTCGATGATGTTGATCTTGGTATCCTTATAGTATACAGCGGTGTTCTTGGCCAGAATGGTAATGCCGCGCTCACGCTCCAGATCGTTGCTGTCCATAACGCGGTCGGCGACTTCCTGATTTTCGCGGAAGGTGCCGCTCTGCTTGAGCATCTGGTCGACCAGGGTGGTCTTGCCGTGGTCAACGTGGGCAATGATGGCGATATTTCTAAGGTCTTCTCTACGCATAGGTATCCCCTTTTTACAATACAGATTTTTAACCGAATTATTATATACCTGTCTGTAAGGGATGTCAAGGGCAAGGGCGCTGCCACCGCCCGGCAAGATCGCCCAGCAGCCGAAACAGCATGGCGCCTTTGATCAGTCGCGCCGTCAGAAGGGCACAGATCAGCAGATCCTCGATATGCATGCCGGTGCCGCTTCGGGTCAGCCCGGCCAGTGCGTAGAGGGGATAGGTAAACCTGGAGGCCGTCTGCCACCCCACCTGAGCGATGTCCTTGGCCAGAAAGAGCCCCAGCGTCAGGCCGCTCAGCAGCATCGCATCCCGAAAGGCAGTGCGCAGAACGGCAGGCTCGGCCCGTTCCTCCAGCAGCACAGCTGCAAGGACGCCCTGTGCAAAGACTCTGCCCAGCAGATACAGTATGCCTTCCGGGACCCCCTCTCCCCGCAGCGGCAGCAGGCGGCCGAAGTCGCTGTCGCCCAATCCCACCAGAAAGGTCCAGGCCAGAATGGCAAGGATCGGCCAGAAAAGCAGTTCGGCTGTCCGGGCCAGTCCCTCGCCCTTCAGTCGAGACAGATACAGGGCGGTGGCCAACAGCAGCAGGCAGAGCAGGCCCGGTGTGCGGACGAAATCGTTATAGGTGCGCAGAATGCCGGCAAAATCCATCGTCATGCGCCGCAGGCAGGTCACTGCAACGGTCAGCAGGAATCCATCCCACAGGATGTGCATCCATCGGCTCCCCTGCTGCCGCAGCCATCGGTTGAATCTGTACGCACCGCGGCAGATCGGAAGGGCTGCCAGCGCTGCCGGCAGGCAGAGCAGCCAGCCCATGGGACCTGCCGCCGAGAGATCGGTATTGAGGCTGTCGGCCAGCAGAAAGAGCAGCAGCAGAACGGTGCATCTGTGCCGTGAAAGTATTGCGGTCATAAGGCCTCCTATCCGGCTTTGAGCTTGCCGGTACTGGTGATGGATACCGTGATGTCGGGTTCGATGCGGCAGGCGGAAAAGTGGGCGTCCCAATCCCCTTCCAGCATGGCCCATACTTTGGGATGGTGTACGGCCAGCTGACGGCCGAAGCCCAGCCCATCGCATCGGGCCGCCTGCAAGACCGCCAACAGGGCCTGCAGATCGGCTTCCAGCCGTTCCTTCAGGGCGGCTTCATAGAATGCCGTATCCCGGGCCAGCCGGTCGGCGGCGCGGAACTCGCCCTCGATGGAGATTCTGACCGTCACATGGCCATTTTCATATCGAGGTACGATCTTCCCTTGATTCCGCAGCAGCCGAAAAGCCATCGCCCCTTCTGCTGTCTCGACGGTGATCGAACCGCCCCGTTCGGTTCCGCCGGCCATCATGAATATCGGGGTCAGCGCCGGCTCGATCTGTCCCGACACAATATCGTTTTTCAGCAGGCAGAGCCCCTCGGTCTGTATCGGATCGGTCAGCGGCAATACGGGATCGATACCCTGTTCGGCCCGGGCAAAGGCCAGATCACGCAGCATGATATCGGCCGCCGTCAGTGTACCGCCCCCTTTGGTGACCGCTTTGAGGATGCGCTGGCTGGCAAACTCTCCCTCCTCCAGCAGATCCCCTGCCCTGCCGCCCGTCATGACCACCCGGGCATTGAGCCGCACGCCGTTTTCATTGAGCAGATCATCGATCAGCCGCCCCAGCGCTTCGGGCGGAATGGCGCCCGACAGCAGGATCAGCTCGGT
>JAFQKM010000180.1 GCA_017396925.1 Clostridia bacterium | reverse complement strand
GCTGCCCCAGCTTTTCTTCTCCGTAATACTCGGGCACGCCCTCGGCCAGATCATTCAGCACACCGCTCAGGGCATCGGCCGGCACAAAACCGCTGATACCGGGCAGCAGCGTCTCCAGCGCCATACCGTCGTATTGGATCTCGGCCTTGTCCGGCAGAATGGTGGCCCGGATCCCGGCCAGGCTCTCGGGCGACAGGATCTCTACCCGATCTCCTTCTTCGGCCGTACGTGTAAAAAGCACGCCATATTCGGCCAGCGTTCCGCTGTTGACCACAATATCGGCCTCGACGGTAACCGCCTGCAGGCCGCTGTAATATTCCGAAATAGCTTTGGGATCAACCCCATCCTCTCCGCAGCCGCTCAGGCCGCACAGAAAAAGGATCAGCAAACAGATTCTTTTCAGCATAACATCAGCTCCTCCATACAAGATGGATACGCCGCTGTTCTGCCGGTTATGCCTGTTTATTCTCTATATGCCACGCAGGAGGCCACGACCAAACCATCGGTATGGCTGATCGACAGGGCGATCGCATAGGCCCCATACTGCGCGGCCGCCTTTCCCAGCAGAATCACACAGGGCTGCCCCGAAGGCAGATGCCCAATCTCGATCTCCCGCGGGTCCATGCCGTAGAGGCCGCGGCCGAAAGCCTTGGATACCGCCTCCTTGGCCGCCCACATCCCGGCAGCCTTTTCTGCCGGACGGGCATGATCTGTAATATATCGAATCTCGTTTTCCGTATAAATGCGCCGCAGAAACTTTTCTTTGGCGATCAGTTCCTCAAAACGGCCGATCTGCTCGAGATCGACGCCGTGCAGAAGCTCCATTTTCTCACCTCTTGGCTATCAGCATACCCGATTTTAATGAAATATGCAATAATCTCCTCAGATAGGGTTGCTTTTCTGCTGCCTTATGCTACACTGAAAGACAGAACATCCCCATTTCAAAAGCAACAAGAAAGGAAAACTGTATGAAATCCAAGCATATTCTGCCCGATCTTCTGCTGACCTTTATGAAGATCGGTTTCTTTACCTTCGGCGGCGGCTATGCCATGATCGCCATGATCGAAGATGCCTGTGTCGAAAAGAAAAAATGGATTACCCACGACGAGATGATGAACATCACCGTTATTGCCGAATCCACACCCGGCCCCATCGCCATCAACTGCGCCACATTCACCGGCTATAAGCAGGCGGGTTTTATCGGTGCCCTGGCCGCCACCCTGGGTATGATCCTGCCCTCCTTTCTGGTCATCTATCTGATCTCCATGTTTCTCGATAACTTTCTTGAGATCACGATCATCGCCAATGCTTTCAAGGGCATCCGAATTGCCGTCGGCCTTCTGATCCTCGACGCCGCATGCACCATGATCCGCAAGATGCACAAAAAGATTCTGCCCCGCACCATCATGATCTGCTCGGCCATCCTCATGCTGATGATCAATCTTTTCGCGTGGAACTTCTCCTCCATCAGCCTTATGCTGGCAGCGGCTGCCGTCAGCCTGACCGTCTTTATGATCCAAAACCGTTCTGCCGGGAAAGGAGGCAATGCCCAATGATCCTGCTCGATCTTTTTCTCGGTTTCCTCAAGGTTGGCTGCTTCGCCTTCGGCGGCGCATACGGCGCCATCCCGTTGATCCGTGATGTTGTCCTTTCCTATGGCTGGCTCACCGATGAAACCCTGACCTACATGATCGCCGTCAGCGAAAGTACGCCCGGCCCGATCATGGTCAATCTGGCCACCTATGTCGGCAGCAGCCAGGGCGGATTCGCAGGCGCTGTGCTGGCCACCCTGGCCGTTGTACTTCCCTCGTTCCTGATTATTCTGCTGGTCACCGCTCTGCTGCAGACCGCTCTTAAAAACAAATATGTCCAGGCCATCCTCCGTGGCCTCAAGCCCTGCGTGATCGGCATTGTGCTGGCCACGGGTATCTATATGGTGCTGGGCAACATCCTGCCCCTCGGCAAAAAAGAGGCTTTCGACCTCCGTGCCCTGTGCATCACGCTGCTTCTGGGCGTCCTCGGCCTGCTCTGGCCCCGTCTGCGCAAGAAGAAGCTCTCCCCCATCCTGCGCATTCTCTTTGCCGCGGTGTTGGGCATGATTTTTTACGCATGATCCCCTTTCCCTCTGCCCTTTCCCGGGGCAGAGGTTTTTTTATGAACTTTTTCGCCAAAAAAGATTGAAAAGCCAAAATCGCTGTGCTATATTTAGTTATAACCTAAAATCGTGAAATGCGGCGATGAAGCGAGTAGCTTATCTTGGCAGCTGCAGAGAGCAGGCGGTTTGGTGCAAGCCTGTGCTGCGGGATCTGTGAAGTTCCCTTCGGAGCATCTGTGCGGAAATATATTCTATCCATAATATAGAGTAGGCATGGGCGGCCGGTCCCCGTTACAGGACATAAGTGCCCGCATGGCGGGAATTTGGGTGGTACCGCGGAAGTATGCTTTCGTCCCTTTTCGGAGGGATGAAAGCTTTTTTATTTTGCGATAAAAATTACAATATACCAAGTAAGGAGCAAGTGTAATGAAAGAACAACTTGAACTGATCCTCAAGCAGGGCCTCGAAGAGATCACTTCGGCCGGCAGCAAGGATGCGCTGGAAGCAGCCCGTATCAAGTATCTGGGCAAGAAGGGCGAGCTGACCGCCGTCCTTAAGATGATGGGCAAGCTGGATGCCTCCGAGCGTCCCGCCATGGGCCAGCTGGCCAACGAAGTCCGTGCCCAGCTGGAGAACGCCATCGACACCGCTTCGGTCAAGCTGGCTGAGGCTGCCCTCGAGCAGCAGCTGCTGGACGAGACCCTCGACGTCACCATCCCCGGCACACCGGTCAATGTCGGCCACAAGCATCCCATGTATGTCGCCCTCGACGAACTGAAGGAGATCTTCATCGGCATGGGCTTCACCATTCTGGATGGCCCCGAAGTCGAGCTGGCCACCAACAATTTCGACCGTCTGAACGCCGAAGAGGGTCATCCCTCCCGCGACTGGTCGGACACCTTCTATTTCGACGAAGACAGCCGTGTCATGCTGCGCTCCCAGACCTCGCCCATGCAGGTCCGCGCCATGGACACCATGGAGCTGCCCATCCGTATTCTGGCTCCCGGCCGCGTTTACCGTAAGGACGAGGTCGACGCCACCCACTCCCCCATGTTCCATCAGGTCGAAGGTATGGTCATCGACAAGAACATCACCATGGCCGACCTGAAGGGTACCCTCAACACAGTTGTTGAACAGCTGTACGGCAAGGGCACCAAGACCCGTTTCCGTCCCCACCACTTCCCCTTCACCGAGCCTTCCTGCGAAATGGACGTTCAGTGCCATAAGTGCGGCGGCGTTGGCTGCCCCACCTGCAAGGGTGAAGGCTGGATCGAACTGCTGGGTGCAGGCATGATCCATCCCAAGGTCCTGGAGATGGCCGGCATCGACACCAATGTCTACTCCGGCTGGGCCTTCGGTATCGGCCTGGAGCGTATGGCCATGCGCCGCTTCAAGATCGCCGACCTGCGCCTCATCTTCGAGAACGACATCCGTTTCCTCGAGCAGTTCTAAGAAAGGAGTATTTGCACTATGAATCTCAGCAGAAAATGGCTGGATGAGTTTGTACGTATCACAGCAAACGATAAAGATTTCGCCGAGGCCATGACCCTTTCGGGTTCCAAGGTTGAAGGCACAGAAGATCTGGGCACCGAGATCAACAATGTTGTTGTCGGCCAGATCGTATCCCTCGAGCATCACCCCGACTCTGACCATATGTGGATCTGCCAGATCAACATCGGCGAGGAGGAGCCCGTTCAGATCGTTACCGGCGCATGGAATGTCCATGTCGGCGACATCGTTCCCGTTGCCAAGCACAAGTCCACCCTGCCCGGCGGCGTCAAGATCGAAAAGGGCAAGCTGCGCGGCGTCAAGTCCAACGGCATGCTCTGCGGCCTGAGCGAACTGGGCCTCGACGAGCGTGATTTCCCCTATGCCGTCATCAAGGCTGCTGCCATCCTGGGCGACTATAAGGCCATCGATCCCGAAAAGCCTTCGATCCCTGCCGACATTCAGGCCGGCCACAAGATCTACGGTCCCGTCGTTGCAGCAAAGGTTGCCGGCGTCGAGCCCCTGTGCTATGGCTGTTTCCGCGTTGTTCTCGAAACCGGCAAGGAAAACCTCACCATCGAATCCGACTGCATGAACCTGCATGAAGGCGACATGGTCGCTTACAATACAAAGAGCGGCACCATCTGCACACTGGCCGATCTCCATGCCGAACAGCGTGAGTTCCCCCACTGCATTGAAGACGGTATCTTCATTCTGAACGAAGACTGCAAGCCCGGCGACGACATCAAGCCCGTCATCGGCATGGATGACCATGTTGTCGAGTTTGAGATCACCCCCAACCGTCCCGACTGCCTGTCGATCATCGGTCTGGCCCGTGAGGCCGCTGCCACCTACAATGCCGAGCTTAAGCTGCACACTCCCGTTGTCAAGGGCGGCGCCGAGGGCAGCCTCTTCGAACTGCTCGACGTCGAAACCCCCGATCCCGAGCTGTGCCCCCGTTACTCGGCCCGTATGGTCAAGAATGTCAAGATCGGCCCCTCTCCCAAGTGGATGCGCGAGCGTCTGCGCGCCATGGGCGTCCGCCCCATCAACAACATCGTCGACATCACCAACTACGTCATGCTGGAATATGGCCAGCCCATGCACGCTTTTGACTATCGTTACGTCAACGGCGGCAAGATCATCGTCCGCCGCGCAGCCGAGGGCGAAGAGCTGACCACACTGGACGGCGGCGTCCGCACGCTGAACAGCAACATGCTGGTCATCGCTGACCAGGACCGTGCTGTCGGCCTGGCCGGCATCATGGGCGGCCTCAACTCCGAGATCGTCGACGACACCGTTGACGTCGTCTTCGAGTCGGCCTGCTTCGACGGTACCTGCATCCGCAAGACCGCGCTGGCTCTGGGCATGCGTACCGAAGCTTCGGCTAAGTTTGAAAAGGGCCTCGACCCCATGAATACACTGCCTGCTGTCGACCGCGCCTGCGAGCTGGTCGAGATGCTGGGCGCCGGTGAAGTTCTGGAAGGCGTCATCGACATCCTCAACTTCGTTCCCCAGCCCACCGTCCTCAAGCTGGAGCCCGAAAAGATCAACGGCCTGCTGGGCACCGATGTTTCGGCCGAAGACATGGTCAAGTATCTGGAAAATGTCGGCTTCGTCGTTGAAGGCGATCAGGTCATCGTTCCCTCCTGGCGTGCAGACGTACAGGCCATGGCCGATCTGGCCGAGGAAGTTGCCCGTTTCTACGGCTACAACAACATTCCCATCACCCTGATGCGCGGCGAGACCACACAGGGCGGCTATTCCCCCATCCAGGTTGTTGAAAACCGTCTGGGCGAGCTGGCTCGCGGCTGCGGCTTCGACGAGATCATCACCTACTCTTTCATCTCCCCCACCTACTACGATAAGATCCGCTGGGCAGCCGACGACGAGCGCCGCGCTTCCTTCAAGATCCTCAATCCTCTGGGCGAGGATACCTCCATCATGCGTACCACCGTTCTGCCTTCCATGCTGGAGATCCTGACCCGCAACTATAACTACCGCAACAAGAATGCCAAGCTGTACGAGCTGGGCCGCATCTACAAGATGGGCGGCGAAGACGGCCTGGCTGTCGAGTCCAAGATCCTGTCGATGGGCGCTTATGGCGATGATATGGACTTCTTTAAGCTCAAGGGCATCATCGAGGCCATTCTCGGTGACCTGCGTGCCGAAGAGATCCGCTTCGAGCCCTGCACATCCAACCCCTCCTATCATCCCGGCCGCTGCGCCGAGGTTTATGCCGGTGACACACTGATCGGTGTATTCGGCCAGATCCATCCCCTGGTTTCCAAGAACTACGGTGTTGACGCCGCCTTCTACTGTGCAGAGCTCTCCTTCGACGCCCTGCTGGCCGTCAAGGGTCAGGACGCCGAATACAAGCCTCTGCCCAAGTTCCCCTCGGTCACCCGTGACATCGCCGTTGTCTGTGACAATGCCGTTACCGTCGGCCAGCTGGAAGCTGCCATCAAGAAGGGCGCCAAGGGCCTGCTCAAGGGCGTCAAGCTGTTCGACATCTACCAGGGCAAGGGTGTTCCCGAAGGCAAGAAGAGCGTCGCCTTCAACCTGGTCCTGCGTGCCGACGACCGCAGCCTGACCGGCGAGGAAGCCGATGCCGACGTCAAGAGCATCCTGGAAGTTCTGGCTGCCGATTGCGGCGCTGTCATCCGTGCGTAACCGTTTTGAAACTTTTGCTTTACTTTAAGTCAAAGTTGTAATATAATAAGTTTTGTATTCAGCACGCGCTGGACAAACATCACATCGATCTCGAGGAGGGTATCAGAATGATCGACGGAACCAAGAAGTTTAATGTGAAAGATGACGCCAATCAGGAGATGAAGCGCATTTTGACCACCGTTTATGATGCACTCCGCGAAAAGGGTTACAACCCCATCAACCAGATCGTCGGTTACATCCTTTCGGAAGACCCCACTTACATTACAAATCATCACAATGCCCGTGGTCTCATCCGCAAGATCGACCGTGATGAGCTTCTTCAGGAGCTTGTCAGACAGTATCTTTCCAATTGATTTGATCCCGAACCCCTGCCCTTTTGCCGGCAGGGGTTCGGTTTTGTAACAGAAAGGCGACATTTTTCGGGCAAAACCACCGGGAAATATTGGCCGAAAACTTTTGTAAGCATTTTGTTACTTTTTGTTTGACTTTTGTTACCAGTGTGATATAATATTATCATCGGAGGTTTGCTATGAGCGATAACACCAATAAGATTCCCCTGACTTACAAGGGCCGTCCTCTCATCCGTAAGGACAACACCATTTATTACGGCTATATGTCGGACAAGTACATCGCAGTTCTTCAGGTGCTCTCCACCAAGAAGGTCGGCGACCTCGACGTAGCCGAAAAGGTTTCCGTTCAGCTGCAGCTGACCGACCCCGATATCAACGCAAAAGACAAGATCATCAAGTCGTCCACCAAAGACGGCCTCTACAATGCGATGGACATCGCTTCCATCTGGCTCGACAGAAACGCCAAGTAATCTGTCTCCTGCCCCACAGGCCGTTTCGTTTTATATTTCCCGGAGGTAATACCCATGGCTTTCTTCAATCGTATTAAGAAATCTCTGTTTCTTACATTTATCCTGACCGCACTCATGACCCTTTCGGTCAACGCCTACGACGTCAAGGGCGGCGAGGTCAAGGTCGGTTCTTCCCTCAATCTGCGTTCCGAAGCTTCCACATCGGCTTCTGTTGTCACCCAGATCCCCAACACCCACCGTGTTGCTGTTCTGGATGCCATCGATGGCTGGTATAAGGTTGCTTACAATGGCCAGAACGGTTTCGTCAGCGCCGACTATGTCGAACTGTCCGACATTATGAACGTTCAGCCCGGCGCAGCCAAGATCACCACCGATATCCTCAATGTAAGAAGCGCACCTTCTACCTCCGGTGATATCGTCACTCGCCTGAGCAAGGGCACCACAGCCAAGATCATCGGCATCAATACCGGTTGGTTCAAGATCGAACTGGCTTCCGGTGCTACCGGCTATATCCACCCCGACTATGTCGAGGTTGTTGCCAACTCGGTCTCTTCCACAGCCGCTTCTTCCGGCACAGCTGCTTCCGGTTCGGTTCGCAGCCAGGTCGTTGATTATGCATCCACATTCCTGGGTGTCCCCTATGTCTACGGCGGCGGCTCTCCCAAGGGCTTCGACTGCTCGGGCTTCACATCCTATGTCTACAAGCACTTCAACGTCAGCCTGCCCCACTCTTCGGCTTCGCAGTACACCAGAGTCTCCAAGGTCTCTCGTGACAATCTGCAGCCCGGCGATCTGGTCTTCTTCGCAAGCTCGGCTGGCGGTTCCAGAATCAACCACGTTGGTATCTATGTCGGCAACGGCAACTTTATCCATGCACCCCGTCCCGGCAAGGTCGTCTGCTACGACTCGCTGTACAGCTCCTACTATTCTTCCCATTATGTAGGCGCCGGCACTGTTTATTAATTTAAACTACATACGGATAATAAAAGAGGCATCTCGATGAGATGCCTCTTTTTTGTTTGCTTATTTTGTTTTCTGCAGCAGGATACCCTCTTCATAGGGGTTCTCGGCAATATACAGATCCTCCGATTCCAGCCGGATGGT
>JAFQKM010000179.1 GCA_017396925.1 Clostridia bacterium | reverse complement strand
ATTGCCGTTTTCACCGCCATGTGCATGTGCTGGAGCGGTTATCTCTCCACCCATGTGTCCATGATGAACAGCCTGAAATCCAACGAGCTGATCGGCCGCGCCATCCTCAGCCACACCATCGGCGGCCTCTGTGCCGGTGTGGCAGCCAACTGGATCTTCACCCTGCTTTCCCTGATCTGATTTCTTTTATATCAATCTACAAGCAACTTTAAAAAGGAGCGATAATTATGCTGCAGCAACACCGCATCGATGGTCTTCTGCATTATATGGCAGAAATGGACCTGGAACAGATGGTCATCCGCAATCCTGTACTGATCCGTTATTTTCTGGGCTACCAGCCCCGCGGAAACGACCGTGCCACCATTCTCTATGTTTCGAAAAACAACGGCGTCAAGCTGATCGTCAATGAACTGACCGTTTTCCCCAAGGATCTCGGCCTCGAGCTGGTTCTGCACGGCGACCAGGACGATGTCTGCGCCCTGATTGCCCAGCATACCCTCCACGACAAGCCTCTGGGCTTCGACGGCGAATATCCCGCCAAGTGGCTGCTGCCCCTGCGCCGGCACAATGCCGCCAGCGATTACGTACTGGCCGACCGTGCCCTCAATCTGCAGCGCGCCCATAAGGACGAAAACGAAATGGAGCTGCTGCGTGAAGCCAGCCGCATGAACGACCGCGTCATGCAGAAGGCCCGTACCCTCTTCCGCGATGGCGTCACCGAGCGCGAAGTCTCCCGTCAGCTCTCTGCCCTCTTCAAGGAAGAAGGCGCCGACAGCCCCGGCTGGGCCATTGTCGCCTTCGGCGAAAACGCCGCCCATGTCCATCACACCCCCGGCGACCGCCAGCTCAGGGCCGGCGACGCCATCCTCATCGATATGGGCGCCCCCCGCGGCGGCTATCACTCGGATATGACCCGCACCTTCTTCTGGAAATCGGTCACCGACCACCAGCGCGAGGTCTACGAGCTGGTCAAGAAGGCCAATCTGGCTGCCGAAGCTGCCTTCAAGCCCGGCCTGCTGTGCAGCCAAGCCGACCTGATCGCCCGCGATCTGATCACCGCCGGCGGCTACGGCCCCTATTTCCTCCACCGCCTGGGCCACTATATCGGCGTTGATCTCCACGATCCCGGCGATATCGCCTGGTATAACCACGACCCCATCGAGGCCACCATGGCCTTCTCCTGCGAACCCGGCATCTACCTTGAAGGTCAGTTCGGCGTACGCATCGAAGATCTGGTCATCGTCACCGAAACCGGCTGCGAGATCCTCAACAGCGACAACAAAGAGCTGGAGATCCTCGGCCTCTGATACAATCCGATACGGGAGGAACTGTTCATGCGCAACAACAAACCCCATTACGGCTGGCTGATCTGCCTCTGCGGCGTTCTGCTGATGTTCAGCAACAGCGGCCTGGTGGTCAATGCCTTCCAGGTCTATATGCCCTACATCACCGAGGTCAACGGATTTACCGACCTGCAGGTCTCGATGATCCCCCTGCTCCGCAATCTGTTCAGTATCTTTTCCAAGGTGCTGACCGCCGTCTATTTCGAAAAACTCGGCCTGCGCCGCGGCGTCACCCTGGCCACCCTGCTGATCGCCTCCGCCTTCATCTTCTATGGATTGGGCACCGGCAGCATCGTCATGTACTGCATTGCCGCCGCTCTGGCCGGCCTCGGTTACGGCCTTGGCGCCATGATCCCCATTTCCATCCTGATCAAGGGATGGTTCCGCGACCGCTCAGCCTTTGTTCTGAGCATCTGCGCCTCCGGTTCGGCCATTGCCACCTTCATCTGCCCCATCGTTGTCACATGGATGGTCGAGAATGTCAGCCTTGCCGCCTCCTTCCTTGTCGAGGGCCTCTGTGTCTGCCTGATCGCGCTGGTCATTTGGCTGCTGGTCCGCAATACTCCGGCCGACAAGGGTATGGAGCCTTACACCGACGGCAGTACCGCTGCCGCCGTCAAGGCCAAGGTAGTCGGCCGCGCACCGGCTCCCTTCTGGAATGGCATGATGCT